>JBILCE010000030.1:0-7913 GCA_044353305.1 Paenibacillus sp. | reverse complement strand
CACGAAGCCTTTATGGACGAGGTGTCGCACTTAGCTTGACAATTCGTCAATTAAAAGAAAACGTTTACATTAGCAAACGGAGGGGATCATTTTGAACTTCATTTCAGTACACGCAAAAAACGTAAGTGATAAAAAAAATCTACTTATTGCTAGTGTTCTTTTTGTTTCTGTCTTTTGCTTATACTTTATTTTTGTTGGCAACACAGCCTATGCTGCTCCTAGGCTTGTCATTCAGTCAGGTTTTGAGTCCGATGTGAAAATTGTTGAAAATGATGAAACAAAGACAACTAGGTTTACAGGTACCGATAATACTTTTAATACTGCTAATTCATGGGATAAACTAAATGCCGAAATGGCACATAATATCTTTTATAGGGGTTCAAGCCTTTCTAAATTTGATATTGTTCCTGACCCTCTAAATGCGAAAAACAAGGTGGCGAAGTTTCAGATTGTCGACCACAAGGACGGAAATGGTAGAGCCCAAGCAACTTTTTTCAATGAAAGAAGATTTGGTCACACAGAAATATATAACGTCTATCATGTTAAATACCGTCAATACATCTCACCAGATTATGAAGCCCTAAAAGACTTCAAACCAATTCCAGGCATGAACGCATGGACAGACTTTTTTGAATTGTGGACACCTACAGCTCCAAAAGGTTCAACAGATGTGACGAATGGAGCGGGGGCATTCCGTATTCTATTTGATTTCCAGCCAGACAATATTGGCGGATTTGAATGGGTAATAGTCGGTCAGGATATGGAGTACAAAAATCAGGATGGCACACAAACTTGGAGAAAATATAACGAAACGGCCCCAGTACCATTTGGTAAATGGGCAGAATGGGATGTATACGTTGTAAAAGGCGCTGATCCAAAAAAGAATCCAAATAGTCCAGCCCAAATTATTGTTAAAATGAAACCAGATGGGGAAGATTGGATTACTTTGTTTGATGTTAAGGATGAGAGAACGGAGCATTCCTGGATACCTCAAGAAGGATATTATCAATTTCAACCATTCAAAAACTATCTAGGCAATGCAACAACTGAGTTTTTGAAAAGACAAGGTAAGTCAGACATTTCTCTTTACTTCGATGATTTCCGTCTGTGGGTAGATACTGAATTACCACCAGCTCCGAAGAGACCTGATACTACTCAGAAACCTGAGCCTACTGTTTATGCAAATGTGATTGTAGATAACAGCTATCCGGAACCATATCTGGTCAAGACAGGGACATGGAATTCAGGTAAGGGGCAAACAAATAGGATAGGAATAGATTATTTCTTAGATGGAAATACGGCCTTGAATGGATTAAGTGTGAAATACACGCCTAATTTGCCGAGTGATGGAACCTACAAGTTGTTAATGTACATGGCTCCTGATAGAGACCGTGCAGCCAAAGTACCCGTTGATATTGTGCATGCGAATGGAACAAAGACTATTGAAATAAGTCAGAGAAATGACAAGTTGATTGAACTTGGGGAATATACTTTCAAAAAGGGTATGGCTAATAGTGTTACCATACGAAATGACAATGTAATTGGAGTAGTTTTAGCCGATGCTATTGAATTCCAATTATTAACACCTATTGTTACCTCTACGACAACAGGGCCTAATCCAAAAAATGCACCTCAGTCTGCCTACATTGACCGCAAGGGCGTTCTTAATTTCCGGCCTGATGCGCCAATGACTCGAGCTGAAGTGGCAACTCTTTTAAGTCGTTTGTTGGTGAAAACGCCGTTAATGTCGACTGTATTACCGTTTAGCGATGTTCCGAAGGATCATTGGGCAAATCCATTCATAGCCTCGATCCAAAGTCGAGCATTGATTATGGGCTATGCAGATGGTACGTTTGGCCCTACTAAAAACATGACTAGAGCTGAATTAGCTACAATGATTAGTCGTATTGCTCCATTGCCGAGTGCTTCAGGTTTTTCATACTACGATATTGCTAATCACTGGTCTGAATCGGCAATTGCACAAGTTTCGAAAGCTGGTTACATGAATGGCTATGAAGATGGTACATTTAAACCTAATCAATCGATTACACGTGCTGAAGTCATAACAGTATTGAACCGTGTGTTTAAACGTCAACAAGCTACAGAGTTCTTAACTTCGTCGTGGCTTGATGTTCCGACTACTCACTGGGCGTTCTTTGAAATTCAAAGTGCCTCTGTCGATCGTTAATCAATGGGTAATTAAGCCAGAACCTCCACGAGTCATTGTGGAGGTTTTTTTATGTATAGTCAGTTTTCATACATTTAAACGGTTATGGTAGAAGGGTATGCATGGGGTATTCCTGAATAAGCAGAGTTTATTGATTTCCTTTCTGCCCGAGCATATGGTAAAATATCTCGATGAAATCGATACGTGAGGATGACTTGAGATGCACAATTTGAAGCATGAGATAGCGGCACATTTGGCAAAGGGGCTTGAGGGCGTCGACGCTGAACAGCTAGCCACATTAATGGAATATCCGCCGAATGCGGACATGGGTGACTTGTCGTTGCCTTGTTTTAGATTAAGCAAAATGTTGCGCAAAGCACCGCAAGCGATTGCAGAGGAATTAAACGGATTGCTCGCCACGCATGATCGGATTGAACGGGTGGAGGCGGTATCCGGCTACTTGAATGCCTTCTTGAAGCGGGATCTATTTGCAACTGATGTGGTTCGTGCGGTGTTAACCAAGGGAGAACGGTATGGTTCCCAGACGATCGGGGTTGGCAAGACGGTTGTTGTTGACTATTCTTCACCGAACATTGCTAAGCCGTTTCATATTGGCCATCTGCGCTCGACGGTTATTGGTGGTGCTTTGAAGCAAATTTTTCGCTTTCTCGGTTATGAAGTGGTGGGGGTTAACCATCTTGGCGACTGGGGAACGCAGTTTGGCAAGCTAATTGTGGCATACAAGAATTGGGGAAGTGCGGAGAAGGTCGAGTCGGATGGTATTACCGAACTACTTCGGTTGTATGTGTTGTTCCACGATGAAGCGGACAAGCAGCCGGAGCTTGAGGATGAGGCGCGCGCTTGGTTTGTGAAGTTGGAGCTGGGAGACGAGGAAGCCAATCGGTTGTGGCGTTGGTTTGTCGAGATTAGTCTGAAGGAGTTTCAAAAAATTTACGGGCTGCTTGGCTCTTCATTCGAGTCCTATGCGGGTGAAAGTTTCTATATCGACAAATGGTCATCGATTATTGATGAGCTTCGTTCTAAAGGGTTACTGGAAGAAGATGATGGCGCATCCATCGTTCGACTCGACGAATACAATATGGCACCAGCGTTGATGTTGAAGAAAGACGGCAGTTCCCTCTATCACACGCGTGACGTGGCCGCTGCTTTTTATCGGAAGCAAATGTATCAATTTGACAAATGTATCTATGTGACGGATTATGCGCAAAATTTACATTTTGCCCAATGGTTCAAAATCATCGAGTTGATGGGTTATGGATGGTCAAAGGATCTACTTCATGTGCCATTTGGTCGCGTCAGCTTGGAAGGGGCGGGATTGTCCACGCGAAAGGGCAATGTCATTAAGCTAGAGGAGCTACTTACAAAAGCAATTGACAAGTCCCGTGAGATTATTGAGGAGAAAAATCCGGGATTGGTCAATAAGGAAGAAGTTGCGAGGCAAATCGGTGTTGGTGCGATTGTGTTCAACGACCTCAGTGCGAACCGGATCAAGGATATCGTGTTCTCGTGGGAGGATGCGTTGAATTTTGAGGGTGAGACCGGACCTTATGTGCAGTATGCTCATGCGCGTGCATGTAGCTTGCTGAGGAAGGCGAACGGTGGTGCCGATTCACTTTACGAACCGAATGCGGCGGGGATTGATGTGAGTTCATTAGTAGACGATACATCGTTTGCCGTGTTGAAGGAGCTTTATTTGTTCCAGGAACGCATTGTGCAAGCGATGGAGAAGCTGGAGCCTTCCATTATCAGTCGATATCTCGTAGATTTGGCGCAGACGTTTAATCGATTTTATAGGGAGTGCCCGATTTTGGTGGAGGATCTAAATGTTCGCGAAGCGCGGCTGGCTCTTGTTGCCTCTGTGCGGCAGACGATTCAGAATGGGCTAGCGCTGATTGGCATCCAAGCACCGGAACGGATGTAAGTGCACGAAAGTAAGAGACTTAAGCTGAGAATGGGGCGATCCCATCTATCTGGCTTAAGTCTTTTTTTTATTGTTTATAGGCTATATTTCGCGGGAAGACTAATTAAGCAACACTTGTTTAGATTATGATGCGAGGAAGGAAGTGGGAACCAATGGCCAAAGGGGATGAGTTGGTTAAGTATATCACGCAACGGGTGGTTACCTATATCGATACACCAAAGGAGCAGCGTCCCAGTAGGGAAGAGCTGAAGCAACGTCCAAAGGAACCGTGGTCCGTCCGTTGGTTTGGGCTTCTTCCTATGGCCATCCATATATGGGTTTCGCAATGGAGACGTCGGAAGAATAAGAGTGAACCCCTGTCGCATACGAGACAGGGGCGAGACGAGATGCCTATCCAACGATCAGTAAGTGAAGCGTCCGATTTGGAGGAGCACACGTAGGGGAATGACACGGTCCCCATCATGGTCGATATGAACGTAAAGATCGCCGGTACCATTTGAGGTTGCGGACGCTGCTCCGCTGTCTGATCGGACAAGCCATTGATCGTAGCCTGTTACGGCTAGTGCATAGGTTAGCTTGCCGTCGAGCCCTTTGCCCACAAAGGTCACTCGCTCTTGGCGCTCGAGCATGGTCACCAACGATGAAGCATTTTGTAACGTGGGGGCCCCTTTGCGCAACCAGTTTGTACGTTCGAAGGGGTCGAATGAAGCGACTACTACTGTTTTGTCTACTTGTAAAATCCATGGGGAGATGGTCGTTAAACGATCAACTTGGTCAATATAGTCGTCTAGATTTGGCATTAGATCGCAAGTTTTCGCATCCAAGTAGAGAGAATCATGACGTATCGTTATTTTCCAGAACGTCATCAGCGGCCCAAGGTAAATTCTTGATTTGCTTATCAAGTTGTCATTTTGCCAGAACGCTTCATAAGTCATACGAGGATCAATAAGTTCATGCCGTATCAGTGACTGATACAGCGTATTCATGCTGTAAAGCGGATTTTCCCCTGTTCCATACTCGTCGAGGCTATAGCGTTGTGTGTCCGGATGTCCGGAAACAATCATATAACCGATGATCTCATCGCCGTTTCCGTGAAGAGTAACCAACCATGTGTGAGTTCCTGGCCCCAATGGATACACGGAACGAACGGCTCCCCTCCATGCCTCGTATGCTGGTTCAATCGCCAATCCTTCAATCCATCCCGTTACTTGTGTCTCGAGCTTCGACTCTTCTTTTGGGGCAAGTACATGAATTGTCGGAACTTCAGTCGAAATCGCCTCTTCCAGGTCAAGAGCAGGTTTTACCGTCAAACGTGGAACGGGCGCACGTAAGTCCGAATTAGCCGCAATTACAGCAAGGGGCACGGATAGAGCGTTCACCTGCAAACTAATCCCCGTCAGAACGATAAGCACCAGCAACACAAAAATCATTATTTTTTTCAACTTGTCCACCTACCCTGACTTTTCCAAAGAAAATTTCCTAATACATCTATTGTAAAAAATACAACGGAAAAAGTTTGTTTGTTTCTGTAGCTGTATGATTGAATGGGAGGGACTATTTTTGCCATGTTTTAGCGAGAACCGTCGGCAATCGCAGGTTATGTCGTAGCAAGGTGAAACATTCCACAATTCGTGACGGATGCGCGGATGCGAGGGTGGTACTGCCATTCAATTTCCGAATGACGTCTTGCGTATTGCTTCTCAATTGTTTCCTTCTGCTCTTCAACTGCTGTCTCTAGAAGCTCCCCATAATAGCTGTCGATGCGTATTTGTTCCTCAGCGAGCCGATCCAGAGCTTCACTTGACCATTTATGGTCGTACGATCGTGCTCGTTGCTCAAGGTAGTTTTCTAAACGTATGACGGCATCCATAAGCGATAGTTGGTTTGGCGAAATATGAAACCCGGCTGGCACATTAGGTGTAAACTGTCTCGTCAAAATGGCATCCATAAAGGCTTCCCGAATTTCTCCTGTCTCTAGGTTAATGCCAAGAGCATGCAATTCGTCGCGCTTCATGTCACAAGCGAATTCCATTTTATAAGTAACGCCCAGCCAAGTGGAGTAACGAAAGCTGTTGATTATATGATTCGATTTATGATTCGACCTCGACTTCAAATTCAGGTTCGTCAGCGAACCCGAGCTTGACTCGTCCATTTCGAATAGTCTCACATATCGCCCCCTCAACAAGGTAACATCATAGAGTTGTTCGAGTCGTCGACTACCATAGTCAATGTTATCGCGTGGAATGCGCCCCGATCCTGCTGGATACGGTACAAAAGTAGACACGTAAGCGACACCTACAGCTGATGGCGGTTGAGGTGGTGGTAGGGCGATTGGATCGAACACAAATTGATATGTCATCGTTTCGGGGGGGACACCGGTTCGCTCGACATAGCCCCAATAGTAAGGCCGATTCGTCAAATCTTTATCCGCCTGAGGGGACAATTTGACGATCACGTGCGTCGGCGCTTTCTCGATGATCTGGCAGTCTGTTGCCTCAAGATAGCGCATTACGAACCGTTCTACTTCTTCTGGTTTCATAGGCTCACCTCACCTTCCGCCTCTGTTAACATCGCCAGCAATCCGCTGGTCTCCTTCTCCAACTCGACTTGATCTCGAACTTGTCGGAACGATTCCCCGAGACGATCCACCCGTTCTCGCATGTCATCGGCATTCTTGGACTCAAGCACCATCCGAAACAAACTTTGCTCGATTGACTGTTTAGCATCGAAGCGCTCCAGTATGACGTCCAATTCGCCAATGACGAGTTCGAACATGTTGATTTTTTCATGGAGCAATGTCAGAATGTGTTGCTCAATCGTTCCCTCTGTCGCTAGATTATATATATGGACATCCTTTTGCTGGCCGAGCCGATGGACGCGACCAATTCTTTGTTCCACACGCATCGGATTCCAGGGTAAATCGAAATTGATCATGTGTGAGCAGAATTGCAGATTAATTCCCTCGCCGCCAGCCTCCGTTGCGATCAATACTTGTGTCTTATTTCGAAATAAGTCCATCATCCAATCTTTTTTGCCCCGATTCATCCCACCTCTGTAGGGAACCGCCGAAATATTTCGTTCTTTAAGATAATTAAGCAAATACTCCTGTGTGGCCCGATATTCGGTGAAAATGATACACTTGTCGCCGATACTTTCAACGATTTCGAGGGTTTTTTCAGCTTTTGTATTCGATTTAATACTTTTAATTAACTCAACCAGTTCTAACACCCGATTGCGGATGGAAGAATCTTCCGTTGTTTTCTTAACCATATTAAATAAAGTCATAAATACCGCGTCACGGCTCGAACAAACTTCCCTTTGGAGTGTGACTAGTGACAGCGTGCTGCTCAGATTGCCATTTGACTCCTCGTATCGCGTTCGGATAAACGCGTTGACACCCTCATATAAAGCCTGTTCTTCAGGCGAAAGTTGGAGCGGAATGTTACGCACAATACGCTTGGTGAACGAAATGTTTCCTTCACTCCTGCGATTGCGGATCATCACTTTTGCAAGCTCTTGTTGCAGAGTCGCTTGGTTCTTGGGCACTCGCTTATTCTCAACAAATTGTTCGGCAAACTGTCCCTGTCCCCCGAGCTGTCCCGGTTTCAGCAACGTAATCAGATTATAAAGTTCGCTGAGATCGTTCTGTACCGGTGTAGCGGTTAGGAGAAGACAATATTTTTTGCACATGCGATTGATGAATTGGTAGTTGCTCGTCTTCCTGTTCTTAAGCTTGTGCGCCTCGTCGATAATCAGCATGTCATATTCGATACCGAGGACGATCGACTTGTGAGGGTCGCGTTT
>JBILCE010000229.1:0-2559 GCA_044353305.1 Paenibacillus sp. | reverse complement strand
AAATCAATTGGAAGCTGCTGTCCGTGCAGAAGCGCGTTCTCTTTATGAATCATATGAAACGTTTCCTTTCACCAAAAGCATTGGCATTAACCCTTTTGAAGCACTTTGGGCCCATTTCAGTCAGGGTGAGAACGAAAATTTCCGGAAACTACAGCAGTTAGCACCATCTTATCGTTTGGAATCATGGACTCGCGGGTTGAAAGCAATTGGTATTGATGATATAAAGCTAGGACAACAGCTTGCCGATCAATTTCCACGTGAGAGAAGACAACGACCATATGTATATGAAGAAACATTCGCTATATTAGATAAATTGAAGGGTAATGTTAAGTTGCTCCTTTTAACTAATGGATCGCCTGATTTGCAGAAAGAGAAGCTAGCAGGTGTTCCATTAATTGCTCCATATTTTGATCACATTATTATTTCCGGTGAATTTGGTATCGGAAAGCCTGACCCCACAATTTTTCAATATGCAATGGAATTGCTTAGGATCAGACCTGAAGAGGGGATTATGGTTGGAGACAAACTGACTACTGATATTCTTGGTTCCAATCGAGTTGGCATGCCAAATGCATGGGTGAATCGTCATGGGATGAAACGGTCTGACGAAATCGTTCCTCAGCATGAAATTCAAAATTTACATGACTTAGTCGAACTGATTTACACTTAAGCCTAAAAAAGCCCCGTCTCTCACAAATTGAGAGCGGGGCTTCTAAATTAATACTATCAAGCATTTGCATACGTTGGGTCATCAAACGGTTCTGCTACCCAACCAGCAGGTTCTATAAATAGACGAACTGCAACAATGGAACGGTTCTCCATTAGAGTGAAGAAATGAGGGCGACCTTCAGGTACGGAAATAATGTCCCCAGCTTCTAGTTCAACATCAAAATATCCGACTTCTTCGCTTCCTTTAATGATAAAGATTCCTTTACCTGCTGTTATGGCACGAACTTCATCTTCGGTGTGAGTATGGACCTGTTCAAATTTCTTCAACAATTCATCCAAATTTGGTGTAGCATCAGAAAGTGCGACGATATCCCATGTTTTATAACCTCGACGTTGCGCCAAGTTGGAAATCTCGGATTCGTACGTTTGAAGAATAGTCGTTTTCTCCTCGTCATTGAGAACAAATTTGTTCTGCAAAGCGACTGGTAATTTACCCGGATTTAAATGTTCATATAGGACCTCTTGTTTTTCTAAAAAAGCAGCAACTTCTTGTTCTTTTTCAATTCGTTCGTTAGTATTTCGGATGCGGATTTGTGCCATGAATGAATCGCCTCGCTTTTCCATAAATTCATCATTATTATAATGGATATCTAAACAGCTGTCGACGGTTAGGACATGTAATTCTGACCATCTTGATTGGAATAATTGCAAGACAACCGCTTTCCATTCTAATGTACTTTTGGTAAACTAATTTGAAATGAATAAATTGATAACTAGGCAAATCATCAAGATTTCTCAGTGGATTTGGCTTTAATCTTTAGAGGAGGATTACTTACAATGAATAAACCTTCACTGCAGGAGCAGTTGAAACGAAAAATACTTATTCTTGATGGTGCAATGGGAACCATGATTCAGCAGGAAGATTTGACGGCTGATGATTTTGGCGGTGAAGCCTACGAGGGTTGTAACGAAATGTTAGTTCTCACTAGACCAGATGTTATTCGTAAAATTCACGAGTTATATTTTGCAGCAGGTAGCGATATCGTAGAAACAAATACATTTGGGTCAACATCCGTTGTTTTAGCAGAATACGATTTACAAGATCGTTCGGTTGAATTGAATCGTGAAGCAGCACGTCTTGCAATCGAAGCGGCAAATCTATATTCAACACCAGAATGGCCAAGGTATGTAGCTGGTGCAATTGGTCCCACAACAAAAACGTTATCCGTTACAGGTGGCGTGACATTTGATCAATTGGTCGACAGTTATTATGAACAAGCGTTTGCATTAGTCGATGCAGGTGTAGATGCGATATTGATTGAGACATCCCAAGATACGTCTAATGTAAAGGCGGCTGGCATTGGTGTTCGTCGTGCGTTTACTGAGCTAGGTAGAGAACTACCTATTATGTTATCCGGTACAATTGAACCGATGGGAACAACACTCGCTGGGCAAAACATTGAATCATTCTTTATTTCACTCGAACATTTAAACCCTATATCGGTTGGTTTAAACTGTGCGACTGGACCAGAATTTATGCGGGATCATATTCGTTCACTATCACAAATTGCTGGAACAGCAGTTAGTTGCTATCCAAATGCTGGATTGCCAGACGAGAACGGCCATTATCATGAATCTCCAGAATCTCTTGCAAAAAAGTTAGCAGGCTTCGCTGAACAAGGATGGTTAAACATCGCAGGTGGATGTTGTGGCACAACACCGGATCATATACGTGCCCTAGCCGAAACGCTAAAGAATTACAAACCTCGTGAGCAAACTGGATCACATCCTGCTGCTGTATCAGGAATTGAAACAGTTTATGTAGAGCCAGAGAATAGACCTCTGATGGTTGGAGAACGAACAAATATTTCTGGTTCGCGTAAATTTAAG
>JBILCE010000228.1:0-2573 GCA_044353305.1 Paenibacillus sp. | reverse complement strand
AGGGGTTCAGGTGTCGGGTAATCAAAGTGAGGGGGGCGGTTGTTTTACGCAGATGGAGGCTTCGCTTGTAGGCTTCGATGCGGTTGCGAATCCACTTCTCGTTCTCGTGAGAGGCGTATCCGTTTGTTTTGATAATCAAGTGCACCGGATCACGTGAGGAAAATTGTTCCCAATAGGCACGCAATAATGCCTCCGGATTTTTCCGATGCTGGAAGCCAAACACCGACAGAAAAACGAACGGCCTCTTTGTTGAGTGACGCTGGGACTTTTGTTGAGGGGTGAAAAGATGAGCACGAACGCCATGAGGCACACGATACAGAGGCACCCTCGCACCACTCCTGCGCAGCGCTTCCCTGTTCTGCATAGAAGGAACGAACACCGCATCATACTGATTTACGCTTGCCCTCCAACGCCTAGGAATCATCGTCGTTTCCCATGCCGTATTCAGGATTACCCGATCATACTGCTTCCGCGCCAACTTCATATTTAACGTGTGAGGTGGAAAATGATAGACAAGCACGGCTTTCCGCGCCGTCCGTCTCGGAGGGCCCCCCGTCGTTACCTTCGCCCCCTGACGTTGAAGAGCCTTAATATACTCCCGACTGGCGATCCCTAACCCGCTCGATCGTTGAACCGGACCCTTCCACACCACTTGATAATCCTTCATCGTATTTCCTCCCAACATCCGCCGCTAGATTAGTCACTATACTCTATGCGATGAAGTGCCGTGTGGAATCTTCTTGTGGCAAATAAGACGAGCACCCGCTTCCGGCGACAACTTGTCGAATCGCGCGATTACCGGGGAAATAATGATTTGTAGATGATGAAAAAAACTTAAACGAACACATGTTTCATGACAGACAGTTGTCGGAATGGGTGGATAAACTAGTGATAGGCGAGACACTTAACTATACTACAAGTATAATGGAAGAGAGATGTAAAATATAAAAATCACTTTAATTGATCTTTATACAAAAGGAATTTTATTGTGATTCGTGGAATATCCAACCAATCCCCCTCATCGTTACTGGAGGTCAACAAATGCACATCAGAGATAAAATCATGAGGTCGTTACATACAGGTTTCATTGACCATGCTGAAGAGTCCTTGCTTGAGTATAGGCCTCAATTATTGTTGAACAATCATAAGCGTGGGCAGAAGGTGTTAACGAGTATTGTCCATGAATTGAATCATTGCGATGAATTTATGTTTTCTGTTGCCTTTGTTACGAATAGTGGGGTTGCTACTTTAATTAATGTGTTAAAGGATTTAGAGTCGAGAGGGATAAGGGGCAAGATTATTGCCTCTCAATATCAAAATTTTACGGAACCGGTCGCTTTGCGGAGGCTTATTGCGTTAACCAATGTTGAGGTGCGCATTGTAGTGGAGCATCATTTTCACGCGAAAGGGTATATTTTCAAAAAGAATGAGATTTATAGTCTGATTGTGGGCAGCAGTAATCTTACGCAGGATGCGTTGAGCTATAACAAGGAATGGAATGTGAAGCTTAGTTCTCTGGAAAATGGCTCCATGTTGATGGACACTGTTTCAGAATTTAATAAGACTTTCGAAGACGCCACGATTGTTGATGAGGATTGGATCAATGAATATCAAAAAATCTATGACATTAGTAGAACCTATAACCCAAGTAAACTAGACTTTTCAGCAGAGCAAATGCCTGAAACCACTGTCTCGAATGTTGCGGAAAATCGAGATCCTTATATCCATAATGGTCACACAAAGGATAAGATCCAAATCTCGTCGATTTATAAAGTCCAACCGAATAAAATGCAGGTTGAAGTTCTCAAGTCGCTTGAAAAGCTGCGCAGTGAAGGATGTGCCAAAGCGCTTCTGATCTCCGCTACCGGAACGGGTAAGACGTATTTATCAGCTTTTGATGTGATGAAATCGAAGGCTCCCCGGTTTCTTTTCATTGTTCATCGGGAGAACATTGCTGCAGCTGCGATGAGGAGTTTCAAACGAATTTTTGGATCGTCTGTGAAAATGGGTATTTTGAGTGGTAATCGGAAGGATCTGGATGCGGATTATTTGTTCTGTACCATCCAGACGATTTCTAAAGATGATGTGTTACATCAATTTGATTCGAGCTATTTCCCATATATCGTTATTGATGAAACCCACAGAGCAGGTGCAGCCACCTATCAAAAGATTTTGAACTATTTCAATCCGACCTTTTTACTTGGGATGACAGCGACTCCTGAGCGAACCGACGGTTTTGATATATTCCAACAATTCGACTACAACATTGCTTATGAAATCCGACTGCACCGTGCCCTAGAAGAGAGAATGTTATCCCCATTTCACTATTATGGGGTCACTGACATTTATGTTGAAGATGAGCGGGTGGAGGATAAGCATGCGTTTTTAAAATTAACCTCAGATGAACGTGTCGACCAAATCATTGAGAAGATTAAGCTTTACGGCACTTGTGACGGCACGATCAGGGGGCTTTGCTTTTGCAACTCCAATGAGGTGGGTAGGGAGCTTTCCGAGAAGTTTAATAAAAGAGGCTTCAAGACTATTGCACTATCCGGGGAAAGCTCCGAGATGGA
>JBILCE010000227.1:0-2578 GCA_044353305.1 Paenibacillus sp. | reverse complement strand
AGGTGATTCTATTTGAGCTTATATTGCATATTAAGTGTAATAGGATTACTGTAATGGGAATGATGAGTAAAGGGTAATGATGATGGTCAAATGAATAATTAATCATGACAAGGACTGGAAGGTAGCAAGCAAATAGGAACCAAATAAGCAGTGGTTGAAAATACAGAGCAGACAATATAAGTACAATAAGAATGTGCATCAGAACAAATGTAACTGGATAGCTTAATTCCCAATAATACAAAGTGAATAAAACCATACAGAACAAATAAACATACCTAAAATAGGGTTCTACTCGACCCCAAAAACGTGGTGTTGCGAATCTGATAAAGAAGCTTCCGATCACTACAAGGGTGCTAATCAATAACCAAACAACACTTACATCACTACTGTAAATAAACCAGCCTGTAAAAACGTGGAGGATTATACCACAAAAAATGATGAGATCGGCCTTTCGGAATAGGTTGTGTCTTTTCGGGACCATCCCCACCCTCCTTACATAACCAGTTTAAACGTTTAAATTTTAAAACAGCATTTAATTTTAACATTCCTACATTTTTTGTTTTAAACTAAAATTTCACATAAGGCTACAGAGTAGTATAACACAACTACCTGTTCTTAAGAAGTGTGCGTATGGTTGAGTAGCAACTCGTGAAGTTTATCAAATTATAGATAGAAGAAAAGCGCCTTAAAAATTAGAAAGGCTAATACCATCGAAATCGGAATCGTTATAATCCAGGTTAAAATCATTTTACCTACAACGCTCCAACCTATTGATTTAGGCCTCAATGCAGTCCCTGAACCGATGATTGACGAAGTAATAACGTGTGTGGTAGAAACCGGAATACCATAAACAGTTGCCGTTTGCAACACGATAGAACTCGAAAGATCCGATGCAAAACCATTCATTGGCTCAATTTTAATAATTTTACTTCCTACTGTCTTGATTATCTTCCAACCGCCGACTGCAGTACCGAGGGCCATCGCCGTGGCAGCTGCAATTTTAACCCATAAAGGGATGTGACTAACACTAGGCTGAAGTCCTCCTGCCACGAGTGCGAATACAATAATACCCATTGCCTTCTGGGCATCATTCCCACCATGATTGTAGGCTTGCCATCCTGCGGAAAAAATTTGCAACGTGCGGAAACCTCTATTGAATTTACTGGGGGAACCATTGCCTAGCAGAAGCACAATCCACTTAATGACAAACAATAGCACGAATCCGACAGCAAATGCCAAAAAAGGCGATAATATAAGCCCTCGAATAATTTGACCAAATCCATTCCAGTTTAAGTAGCCAAATCCAGCACCAGCTATTACAGCGCCAGCCATTGATCCAATCAGCGTGTGTGATGAAGATGAGGGAATGCCAAAATACCAGGTTAACAAGTTCCAAATAATAGCCGATAACAAGGCTGCGATGACGATTTCCATTCCATGCGGAATATTGGCGGGATTTGCGACTTTACCACCAATACTCTTGGCGACTGCCTCATAAACCATAGCTCCTGCGAAGTTGGCAACTGCCGCGTAGAAAACAGCAAATTTTGGTGTAAGCGCCTTCGTCGATACGCTAGTTGCAATAGCGTTAGCTGTGTCATGAAAGCCATTAATAAAATCAAATAGTAACGCCAAAAATACAATAATTACAATCGTAGTAATCACGATGATCCCCCTATGTCAAGCCCGTTCATTTCATTTTGTTAGACCAAAGACTATTGTATGTATATCATTCGAAAAGAGTCAAGCTTTGTTTCATAGAAATCTTATAATTTAAGAATTAGAATTTCTCCGAGTGAATTCTATTTCTTCGTGATACCACGGATTAATGTGCACCAAGACCTCGTCTACATTTTTATGTGCAGATTTAATTGCCTGTTTGATGAGACGGCTCACATCATGACCATCCTGAACAGTTAGTTCACCTGGTATGCCAACACGTACGTCTACCATAATATAATGCCCGTGCCCCCGTGCACGTAGTCGGTCAATTCTTTTAACATGTGGAACAGTCGAAATTAATTGTGCATATTCGCCCAGCTGCTCAGGGCTTACATTTTTTTCCATAAGAATATCAATAGATTCTCTACCCATTTCGTAGGACAGTTTGAGAATAAGCACAGCAACAACTAGACCAGATATAGGATCACCATAGGCAAGATAAACAATCCCCGTATAGTCACCGACCAACGAAAGTCCAATCCCCACCACCGCAGCGATCGAAGCATACACATCAGCCAAGTGGTCGTATGCTGTTGCTATTAGTCCCTTGCTGTTCGTAGCTTTACCAATTCGGATCGTGTAAAGGTAAAGCCATTGCTTCCACAAAAGTGAAACGGAAGCTGCGACTAAAGCCAGCACATGAGCACCTTCCGGTGGCTCAAACAAGGCTTTCACCGATTCATAACCAATAAATAAACCGGCCAAAACGAGGATAACAGAGACAACTCCAGCCCCGACTACTTCTGCCTTACCATGCCCATAAGGGTGGTCATCATCTGCGGGTTGCTTCGATATACGCATGGCACTCAGTGCCGTAGCAGATGCAATAACATCTCCTGCGTTATGTATACCATCG
>JBILCE010000226.1:0-2582 GCA_044353305.1 Paenibacillus sp. | reverse complement strand
ACGTACAGTTTATTCATAGTTCCCTTAGCGTTAGGCTTTATTCTTCCAGATACGCTTTTGGGGAGCACCTATGCAGCAAATAAAGGGGTTACTTTATCCAGTTCCGCAACTGTAAAACAAAAAACAGCCCAAGGAAATGGCGGTACAGTGACGGGAACTAACCCAACACCCACACCGACATCGCCTCAAGCTGGTTTCATTCCAGCACCTTCTTCATCATCTCCCCCTTCTACTCCATCGACAAATAACGCATCAACTGCAATTGCCGATGCTGAGCTTAAGGCATTGTTTAAATCGGATCCTTACACCGAGGATCACGCAAAATTAGCAATGAAATTGTATAAGAAAGATTTGATCCAAGTACCGGATGATGGTTTTATTGAAACTGTCAATTCTGTTGATATTTTTCTAGAACCTTTCATCGGTAAAAAAATTCAATTAAGTGGCTTTGTGTTCCGTGATGAGGACATGAAACCGGAACAATTTGTTGTAGCCCGAATGGCGATGAGTTGCTGTTCAGCAGATGTATATCCCTTCGGTATCATGGTAGAAGCCGCGATCGGAAAATCCCTTTCTAACGACACCTGGGTGCAGGTGACAGGGACCATTAAACAAACCAATTACCGTAAAAATGACATCATGATGATCGCGGCCGAGAAGATCGAACGAGTTGCGACACCTAAAAACACCTATGTTTACCCGAACTACGAATTTTTGGTTGAAGGCAACTGATCAAAGTCACTGCATATTTTTAAACTGACTTGCAAACATGTTGGAGTAAGTTCCTTGTTCCTGAAGGAGACTTTCATGATTGCCTTGCTCGACAATCTGCCCTTTATCGATGACCATGATCGTATTCGCATCACGGATCGTGTTCAGCCGATGAGCGATAATAAAACTTGTGCGCCCTTCCATAACTTGCAGCAACGCATCTTGGATATGTAACTCCGTCCGGGTGTCGATGCTGCTTGTTGCTTCATCTAGGATAAGAATCGACGGATTCGCCAGAATAACACGAGCAATAGCCAATAACTGACGTTGACCTTGACTTAGATTACCCCCGTTCTCGGACAACATTGTATCGTAGCGATTCGGCAATCGATCAATAAATAGGTCTGCATTAGCCATAGCGGCTGCAGCTTTCACTTCAGCATCAGTAGCATCGGGTTTGCCATATTTAATATTGTCCTTAATCGTACCAGAGAACAAATACGTATCTTGAAGAACGATGCCGAAGCATTTGCGTAAGCTGTCTCGGGTATATTCCTTAATATCACGTCCGTCAATCGTAATATAACCGCCCGTGGTATCGTAAAATCGAGTGAGCAAATTGACAATTGTCGTTTTGCCTGCACCTGTAGGACCTACTAAGGCAGAGCTACTTCCGGCTGGCGACAAGAACGAAACATCTTTCAGAATAGGTACGTCGGTGCGATAGCCAAACGACACTTGGTGGAATTCCACTTCTCCCTTCGGATGACGGAGCTCGATCGCACCCGGTGCGTCAGCAGGCTCCTCTTTCTCCTCTATGACCTCAAAGGCCCGTTCTGCGCCGGCAACACCAGATTGCAACACGTTATACGTGTTCGCTATTTCGTTTAGCGGTCTCACAAACTGCCGTGAATAGCTGATAAAACTGGCAATGACACCAACCGTAATATGTCCTTTGACCGCTAGTACACCTCCAACGATCGCCACTGCTGCGAATCCAATGTTACTAATGACGCTTAACAGAGGCATTAAGAAACCCGACCAAATCTGAGCTTTCAAACCGACTTCATACAATCTATGATTGACCACTTCGAACTCATCAATCGATTGTTTTTCTCGATTAAAAGCCTTGACCACATGAAGCCCAGTGACCGTTTCTTCAATATGCCCATTCAATCGACCAAGCTGTGCTTGTTGGTCCTTGAATAATTGGCTAGTGCGCTTGGTAATCGTACGAGCTAATAAAAAGACGAGCGGAACGGTAATAAGACTAGCTAATGTTAAGGTCGGGCTGAGAATCAACATCATCGTAAGAGAGCCCACAATGGCAATCGAACCGGCCATTAGTTGGGTGGTAGATTGGGAGATCGTGTTACTGACGTTCTCGACATCATTTGATAGACGGCTCATCAGTTCACCATTAGGGCGGCTATCAAAGTACGAGAGCGGGAGCTTCTGCAATTTCTCGAACATCGTCTGACGTAACCTCATGACAACCCTCTGTGAAAGCCCAGCCATGATCCAGTTTTGCAGAAAAGTAAGTCCAGCATCGGCCACATAGGCAACTAGTAATGCAAGGATGGCAATATGTAGAATATGATAATCGACAGTGCCTCCAACCATTGAATCAATAGAAACCCCTATCAGATATGGACCTGCGAGAGAAATAGCAGCATTTACTAAAATGAACACAAATACAGTAATGAGCCATTTCCGTTCTTTGCCTAAATAGGACCAAATTCGTTTCATCGTTGATTTGAAGTTCTTTGGTTTAACGACGACCCCCCCACGTCCTCCATGACCCATCATTCCGCCCCCCATAGGACGACCGGGTCCACCCATCATGCCCATTTGTGGTGGCTGTTGGGCTT
>JBILCE010000029.1:0-8025 GCA_044353305.1 Paenibacillus sp. | reverse complement strand
AATAGTCACTTCAATCACGACCCATGTCCTCCTGATCCCCACGGTATGTTCTCCACAAGTTAAAGTAGTGCATTACCGCTTCTTGGTCAAATGGAGCCCTGCCCTGTTCAATTCTAACAAGCAACTTGTCTAAACCCAGCTCCACCTTTTGTTGAACCTCATCGTTATAGTGATACGCAAGCTTATGACGTTCGTAGTCATCTTGGTCAATCACTTGTCGCATGCCTGAAGCGGAAACTAGTACATCAAGATCGTAATCAATATAAGTGAGAACTTGTCCAACAAGGTAAGGCGGCGAGGCGATGTTGCAATAAAAACGAACACCCTGCTCCTCAATAAGTCCTATCGCATTGAACCATTGCCCAGGTATGAAGAAAGATACGCCAGGAACTTTGCTTATCCATTGTCGCCCGTCAGCTTCCACAATCTTGGTATGACTATTGACGAACACGTACATGTTCTCATCCTGATGAACGGGTTGCAACATGTCCGTTGGAACACGCCAATTTTCCAACCACATGCGGTGCACGCGGCCATTATGTTTAAAGCTCTTAATTAGGTAAAGCGAATCTGAGGAGTTTGCCATAAGGGTTCAGCCTTTCCATTATGCTGATCTTTCCGAAATCAATTTCTATATACTAAGAAAAGCATATCCACCGGCGAAATGCAACGCTCAGCGGTATGCTTTACCTAATCACGAAGTGGTGATTGAATTAACCTGCGACAATACTTAAACGGGAGATCGCCGTTGTAAATTGTTCAGCCACATAGCCCGCTTTCTCAAAAAGTGGAACATTCGGTGCGTTAAAGTCATCCATGCTAATCATCACTTGGTTGACTTTGCGTTGGTCAAAACGATTGCGAAGCGCGTCTATCAACAGGACTCCTATGCCTGGATGTTCACATGATGGGTTTACGGCGAGTCGATAAAAGTATCCATTGCCCTTTTCGATTGTCCCTACAATAACCCCTTGCAAAGTGCCTTCCCATTCAGCGATTAAAATAAGTTCGCTGTCCCATGCGAGCTGCCGCCCGAACGCTTTCATAGTCGTATCCAAGCAATCTTCCCCAAGCGACTGCGCTAATAGTTGAGTGACAGATGAATAATCTAATAATTGAAACGAACGCACTAGCATGCTGACGACCTCCGAAACCATCCGAGTATCTATAAATTGTCTGAGGATAGTTAAATTACGACAAAAAACGGGAGAATCCTGCTAAATATATTGAAAAAGTCGAAAAAACTTTATAAAAAATGCATATATCGCCTGTAAGCGCTTTATTTGAAGCGCTTACATTCTTTCTCGATAAAATTAAGCTGACATTGATTTCTTTCCTCGCATCAACGATAATATGAATGAAACTTATTTTACTTAGGAGGTACATCCCCATGGCCCATCAATTGCCACCTTTGCCTTACGCAAACAACGCACTCGAACCACACATTGACGAGACGACAATGATGATTCATCACGACCGTCATCACAACGCCTATGTGACCAACTTGAACGCAGCACTGGACAAGCATCCAGAGCTTCATAGCAAGAGCTTGGAAGCTTTGATCGCTGATTTAAACAGTGTACCAGAAGCTATCCGTACAGCGGTCCGCAACAATGGCGGCGGCCATGCCAACCATTCCTTGTTCTGGGAAACAATCGCCCCGAATGCAGGCGGTGCACCAACAGGCGCACTTGCAGCAGCAATCGATGCAGAACTTGGCGGCTTTGATAAATTTAAAGAAGCGTTTGCTCAAGCAGCTACAACTCGTTTTGGTTCCGGCTGGGCATTCCTGTCCGTTACCAAAGAAGGAAACTTGAAAGTATACAGTCTTCCGAACCAAGATAGTCCGATCATGGAAGGCGAAACGCCAATCCTCGGCCTAGATGTATGGGAGCATGCTTACTACTTGAAGTACCAAAACAAGCGTCCAGACTACATTGCAGCTTTCTGGAACGTAGTGAACTGGAACGAAGTTAGCAAGCGTTACGAAGCAGCGAAGTAATTCTCTAACATGTAGCTATTTAAAAGGGTCGCCCCCCTGTCTAATTTTTAGACTTGATGGGGCGACCCTTTTGCGTCATTGGACCAATCAGAAATAGCTTGTTGGTTTTTATTAGTTTTCATGTCAACAATTAATTAAGCTCAGTTTAGGGGGGGGCCGTATTAGGTGGTAATTACGCTTAGGCGCGTCCGTTCCAATAGGCATTAAGTATACGTAGGAACACATTAGGGAACGCGAACCGATCAATCTCGCCAGGCGCGAGCCAGCGATAATGCGCCGGCAGTGCCACAGGGCGCCGCCCGGCCGCCTCCGACCGCTCGCGGCAACGGTACACGCGCATGTCCCAACGAATGTGGCTGAATATATGCTCCGCATCCATCAGCCACGACTCTGGGACAAGCCCAACACCGTCGGCAGCTGCGAGCGTTGCTGCCAGCACAGCCATATCGGCGGCTGACGAGGCCGTATCCGTGCCTACGCTAGCGCCGATCTGGCCACTTAAGGCTCCGCCTAAAGGCCCCGCAGGCGGCGCAGCCAGCACGTGCGGCAGCTCCCACAGCCGCGCGAGCAGCCCGCTGCCAGGGCGCTGGCGAATGAGCACGCGGCCGGCGTGCTCGCCTTCGCCTTCGACCAGCGCGACTAGCCGCTGCTCGGGCCGCGGAGGCTTCGCCTTCGTCTTAAGCGGCAGCTCGTGCTCCCGCCCGGCAAGGCGTGCCGCGCAATGCTCCATCACCGGACAAGTCAGGCAATGCGGCGACTTCGGCGTGCATACGGTAGCACCAAGCTCCATCAACGCCTGATTAAAATCGCCTGCCCTGCCATCCGGTATTAGTTCCCGCGCCACTCGTTCTATCCGCACCCGTGTTGAAGGCTTTGCAATATCATCCTCGAGCAAAAAAAACCGCGACAGCACGCGCATCACATTCCCATCGACTGCAGGTTCAGGCCGATTAAATGCAATGCTAAGAATCGCGCCTGCTGTATAAGGCCCAACCCCCTTCAAGCTCGCCACATGCTCGGGCGTATCCGGTACCTGCCCGCCGTACTGCTCCTGCACCTCGCGAACCGCGGCCTGCAAATTACGGGCACGTGAATAATAACCTAACCCCTCCCACGCCTTCAGCACCTCCGATTCTGGCGCCTCTGCTAACGCAATCGCAGTTGGAAACTTGTCCATAAAGCGTTCATAATAGGGGATGACAGTCTCAACCCTAGTCTGCTGCAACATAATTTCCGATACCCAAATGCGGTAAGCGTCCTTCGTTCGCCTCCACGGCAGATCACGCTTGCAAAGATCGTACCATTCGAGCAAGCGATCTGCGTAATATGACTTTTTATCCTGAAAATCCATAAAGGACTCCTCTTCTGCCTAATCAATTTATAATGGATCTCAACCCTCATTGGCATCTCTTCCCTATTATACTTCGATCTATGGATAAGGTGTTTGGATTTTTTTCAGGCAACTGAACGTCTTTTTTCGTAACATTTTTCCATTTTTCTGTTTTCGGTAAGAAGATTAGTCCGCAAATTGCTCATAAATTGTCACATAACATTATTTTACAAGTATCCGTTACTGTTGTACGATAAACATGGATAAGCTATTTCTTGTAGGCAAAAAAGGGGGAATTGGAGATGGTTAAGAAATTCGCTTTAGCGGCAGTCAGTGTTTCACTTGTTCTGACGTTAGTTGCTTGTGGACAACAGACAGATTCAGGTGCGGGGACGGTAAGCCCAGTACCATCTGCACCTGCAGCCGGAACAACTAGCATTGCACCAAGCCCTGGTGCGGGTACAGTTGATGCATTAGCGATTTACAAAGCGAACTGTATCAGTTGCCACGGTGCTGATTTGGAAGGTAAACTGGGTCCCAACTCTAATTTGCAAAAGGTAGGGGCTAAGAGAAGTAAGGATCAAATCATCGCAAAGATCAAGAATGGTGGCGGTGGCATGCCAGGCTTCCAAGGCAAGTTGAAGGATGCTGAAATTACCGCGCTTGCCGATTGGTTAGCAACTAAGAAATAACCCGTCTAAAATGTAAGCCCGGTAGTCCGTAATAGAAATTACGGGCCACCGGGCTTTTTTATTCACTTTCATGTGGTCATTCCACAAGTTCGGCAATGGCGTAGGCGGCGGCTGTCGTCTCCGTGTGTGTAATGCTAAGATGCAGACGCAAGTTGCTCGGTGCGAAACCAAGTCGAAATATTGCCCCATCGGATACACGACAAATCGGTCTCCCCCGTTCATCGGGTAGTACCTCGATGTCCTGAAAGCCGGTGACCCCACCTATTCCGCTCCCAAACGCTTTGACCACAGCCTCCTTGGCAGCAAATCGTCCCGCTACGAATTCGGCAAGTCTTCCTTGTCGATTGCCTGCTAGAAGTCGTTCGGTCGGTGTAAGCACTCGCTCCAGGAATCTATCCCCAGCATGACCACTCATCATATGTTCTAGCCGACTGATTTCAACCAAATCGATTCCGATTCCGATGATCATGATTGTGTAAACAACTCCATGCATCCATTATTAAATACCAGGGATCGCCGCTCGCTTATGCTCCGTCTTCTGGTATTGCTTTTCCAGTTTCGCTTGAGAATCAGGGCCGATGATTTTACCCTCGAGGTAGTCGCTATTCGCCTCATAGGTGATGCCAAGCTCGTTCTCGTCGGTTTGCCCTTCCCAAAGCCCGGCCGTCGGCGCTTTGTCTAAGACGCTTTGCGGGACACCCAGTGCCGCAGCCAATTGGCGAACCTGACGCTTGTTAAGTGAACTAAGTGGTGTGATATCGACGGCTCCGTCCCCATATTTGGTGAAAAAGCCGGTAATCGCTTCCGATGCGTGATCAGTTCCAACAACCAAGAGGTTTAACTCAAAGGCCAGTGCATATTGTGTCACCATACGTGTGCGCGCTTTGACGTTCCCTTTGCCTCCTCGACTCAGATGGCGGTGCACCCCAATCGTTTTCAGAGCATGCTCCGTTTCCAGGGCAATCTCGTCAACTGCTTCTTGGATGTTCGTTTCGACCTTGTGTGTGAGGTTGAAGGCTTCGGCGACCGCGTAGCTATCCGAAATATCGACCTGTTCACCGTATGGCTGAAATACACCTAATGTCATATAAGGTTTGCCTGTCTCCGCTGTCAATTCATCTGTCGTCATCTTACAAAGTCCTGTTGCAACGGCACTATCAATTCCACCACTAATGGCGATAAGCAAACCAGTTGAACCCGATGAACGAACATATTCCTTCATAAAATCAACTCGCTTGCGAATCTCCTGTTCTACATCAATGACCGGCTTAACGCCGAGCCGGCTAATAATCTCCTGCTGCAGGCTCATGTTCATCTATCCTCTCTATCCCATGCTTTTTGTCTAGTATATCGCAAAATATAGCAAAAAGGACTGCCCCACAAGTAAGTAACCTTGCGAAACAGCCATGTCCACTACTTGCAATATTCGTTAAAAGCACCGACAAGATCAGCAGCGATCATGTCCGCAGAACGATCTTCAACCTGATGACGTTGGATGAAGTGAACTAGCTTTCCGTCCTTCAACAACGCGATAGATGGAGATGACGGAGGGTACGGCTGAAAATACTCGCGAGCTTTAGCAGTAGCTTCCTTATCCTGACCAGCAAATACGGTGAACAGATGATCGGGAAGAACTTCGTTCTTTAACGCCCTCGCTACGCCCGGTCGACATTGACCAGCTGCGCATCCGCAGACCGAGTTGATGACCACAAGAGCGGTTCCTGTAGAGTTCTCAAAACTGTTAACTACATCTTCTGGAGTACGTAACTCTGTAATCCCCAGTCGCGTTAGTTCATCCCGCATCGGCTGAACCATATCCTTCATATATTGTTCGAACGACATTGACATGATGAATCACTCCTTTTAGCATAGACTCCCCTCCATTATACAACTGTACAAAAGGAATGAAAAGTCACCCCAATTTGTTTGCACGCGGGCATACGAAATCCCAACAAATCGATTATAATGACTAAGAGTGTAGGGAATCTTTTGATATAAAGAAATTGTCATGCGTGGAGGGATTTAAACATGAGCTATGATGTGATTATCATTGGGGGCGGGTCATCCGGTTTAATGGCGAGTGTGGCCGCAGCTGACCGTGGGGCTAAAGTTCTCTTGTTGGATAAAGGGGATAAGCTTGGCCGAAAACTAGGGATTTCTGGTGGAGGACGCTGTAATGTAACCAACGCTAAAGAACGGGATGAGCTAATCAAACATATTCCCGGTAACGGCCGATTTCTATATAGTGCGTTTGCGACGTTCAGCAACAAGGATATTATCGCTTTTTTTGAAAGTATGGGCATTGCATTAAAGGAAGAAGATCGCGGGCGAATGTTCCCTGTGTCTGATAAGGCCAAAACAGTGGTCGATGCTTTGATTCAAAAGGTTCGCTCGCTCGGTGTCCACATTCAATTGAATAGTCCAGTTGATCGTGTACTGTACAATGCGGGACATATAATGGGGGTTACGCTTCGTTCTGGGGAAGTTATCCGCAGCAACGCAGTTGTTGTTGCAGTTGGCGGAAAATCGGTTCCACAGACTGGCTCGCAGGGTGATGGTTATGGCTGGGCAGAAGCGGCTGGGCATACGATTACGGAGTTGTACCCCACAGAAGTGCCTATTACGTCGAAAGACGTTTTCATTCGTAGTAAAGAACTCCAAGGCTTGTCTCTACGCAGCATAGAGTTAACTGTTTGGAATCCGAAAGGAAAAATGATTGTTACGCATGAAGGTGACATGATTTTTACACACTTTGGGATATCGGGACCAGCGGTTCTTCGGTGTAGTCAATATGTTGTGAAAGCTTTAAAACAGTTCGATAAACCGACAGTATTGATGACCGTTGATCTCTTGCCAAACAAGACCGAAGCTGAGGTGTTTTCAGATACAATGGAACTTGCACTTGCCGAACCGAAGAAGGCGGTCAAAAACGTGCTGAAAGGCTATGTACCTGAGCGCCTAATCCCGCTCCTGCTTCGAATGGCCTCTGTACCTGACGAAGTAACATCAGCAAGCATCCCAAAGCAGCCTTGGCAACAGTTGGCCAAGCTCATTAAAGCATTTCCTATTGAAGCGAACGGAACCTTGTCGATTGAGGAAGCATTTGTCACCGGTGGGGGGGTCAGCTTAAAGGAAATTGATCCCCGAACGATGGAATCGAAGATAATGGAGGGACTATTTTTCTGCGGAGAAGTACTCGACATCCATGGGTATACCGGGGGATACAATATTACAGCCGCGTTCTCCACTGGTTATACAGCTGGAAAAAGTGCAGCAGAACGAATAATGACATCTTCACAGTTTTAATTTTGGGGGTAACATAATAATAAATTCCGCCCCGCGGTCAGGAAGGTTGTTTACTGCAATCGTTCCCCCATAGGAACAAATAATCGACTGACAAATCGATAGACCTAGTCCAGTTCCTTCCGATTTGGTCGTAAAGAATGGAGTAAACAGATGATCAATTTGATCCGTCGGGATACCAGGTCCGCTATCGCGAATAGCAACCACACATTCACCATTTTGCTCTGAGAGGCAAATCTCAACAATGCCTTCCTGCGCGATGGCTTCTATCGCATTACGAAGAAGGTTTAAGAAAACTTGATGCAGTCTCTCTTCTGACGCTTCCACAATAGGATTTCCTTTTACATTAATCATCACTTGAATGTTAGCACGTAGGGCTTCTGGTTCAAGCAATAACAAAATCCTGCGGAGCAAGTTACCCATATCAACAGGCTGTAAAGCTCCTGATTCAATGGTATGTGATTTCGATAAAACCAACACTTCCCGAAGCAGGCTGTCAATACGAGTAATTTCAGAACGTATAATTTGATAATATTCGAGCAAATACTCCCGGTTCTCACTCTTCTCCATTAATTGAACGAAACCAGAGATAGAAGTTAATGGATTACGTATATCATGGGCAATGGACGCCGCAATTTGGCCAATCGTGGCAAGTTGATGCTGTTGTCCTAGTCGTTCAAAGCTTTGTTCACGCTCGA
>JBILCE010000240.1:0-2606 GCA_044353305.1 Paenibacillus sp. | reverse complement strand
CAGCTGCCATCGCTAGCGGATTGCCGGATAACGTACCGGCTTGGTAAATCGGCCCAGCGGGCGCCATGAATTCCATGATATGGCGTTTACCACCGTAGGCACCAACGGGTAGCCCGCCACCGATGACTTTACCCATACAGGTCAGATCAGGGTCGACCCCGAACAAACCTTGAGCACTATGATAGCCTACACGAAAACCAGTCATCACCTCATCAAAGATGAGGAGACTACCATATTGGCGAGTCACATCACGAACCCCTTGAAGAAAGCCTGGTTTGGGCAGTACTACACCCATATTGCCAGCAATCGGTTCAACGATGACGGCCGCAATTTCTTCACCAAATTTTTCGAACACGAATCGAATCGAATCGAGGTCGTTATAAGGAACGGTAATGGTTCCAGCAGCGACATAATCTGGTACGCCGGGGCTGTCCGGTAAACCAAGCGTAGCTACACCAGAACCAGCTTTTATCAAAAGAGCGTCTGCATGTCCATGATAGGAACCTTCGAACTTGACGATCTTGTTACGACGCGTGTATCCACGGGCAAGTCGCAGAGCGCTCATCGTAGCCTCCGTGCCGGAGTTGACCATACGCACCATTTCAACAGATGGCATCCGATCACAGACGAGTTGTGCCATCTTCGTCTCCATCTCGGTAGGCGCTCCAAAGCTTGTCCCTTTACTAGCAGCGGTTGTGATTGCATCTAGTACAGCAGGGTGAGCATGGCCCAGAATAAGCGGGCCCCAAGAGCAAACATAGTCAATGTACGTTTGGCCATCGATATCGGTAATGCGACTACCTTGTCCTTTTTCAATGTATAGTGGGGTCAAGCCCACCGATTTAAATGCCCGAACCGGACTATTGACGCCACCGGGTATGATCGCTTTGGCCAATTCGAACGCCTCACGTGATTTAATGTCAGATCGATGACGTTTTGATTGCATGGATGGCACATCCTTTACTTTTTTATAAAGAACGGATTGGGGTGGCACTATGTAAGGCTAACAAAGTCGACTACTTGGGTCGCTGCTTCTTTGCCCTGACGGATACAATCGGGTAAGCCAACGCCATGGAACGCAGCACCAGACATATAGACGCCAGGCAGGCGTTCCGTTAGTTCGGCGCGAGCTTGTTTCACATGTTCGAGATGTCCGACCGGATATTGTGGCATCGATTGGTGCCAGCGGGTGACCTCGACGAACATGGGTTTCGCGTTGATACCCATAAGCTCGCGTAAGTCCGAGAGCACTTTGTTCGTAATGTCCTCGTCCGTTAACCCCATCCATCGCTCATCTCCAGAACGACCTACGTAGCATCGCAACAACACATTGGTGGAAGGTGCTGTATGATCCCACTTCGAGGATGTCCACGTACAGGCGG
The DNA here is from genome assembly GCA_044353305.1 of Paenibacillus sp. Lineage (GTDB taxonomy): Bacteria > Bacillota > Bacilli > Paenibacillales > NBRC-103111 > JBILCE01. The sequence goes on along the minus strand of JBILCE010000240.1, from coordinate 1,224 downwards.
TAATAAAGCGACCTTCCTCACGAGGGACAACGAAACCAGAACCATCAAGCGGATGGGTAATGTCATGTGCATCGAATCCCATGATCACATTCGCCACCGAAACATAGGGCAACGCAGACAGTCGGTCAATGGCAGGGGATCCGCCAACCAATTTACCTATGGCATAAAGCGGCACCGTCAATAAGATTGCATCCGCTTCGATCACGTCGCCATCAGCAAGTTTCAAGTGGAGCTGGGGGCCGACGTTGGAAAGAACGATTCGTTCAGCTCGAACTCCCTTACGAATGTCGACTCCAATTAAAGTTTCCTCAAGTTTCTCAACCAACGATTCCAACCCATGCCGATAAGACAGAAACACACTGTTTTTGGCGATCGCAGGTATACTTGAGGGTTTGCCATCTGACGCGGCTAATCGTGGTTTGCCGGATCCTTCGGTCAAACTAGTGATCTGAGACTCTCGCTTGCTTGCCCGCATCCCGAGGATAAGGCTGCGATATTTCTGCTCGACGGCCTGAAACTGTGGGAACGTCGCCTGCAGACTCAGCGCATATGTATCGCCGGCGTAGATTCCCGCAAGTAGCGGTTCGGCTATCTGGTCGACCACTTCACGACCGAGCCTTCGCGTTAAGAATTCGCCCAGCGATTCATCGCTACACCCCTCCCGCCGCGGCAGAACCAAATCCATCGCTGCCCGCGCCTTTCCCCGCCACGAGATCAGTCCCGTCTTCATAAACGGGGTCAACTCTGTCGGGATACCAAGCATGAGACCGGGTGGCATCCGATGCAAGGTTTGCCGGCGTAAAATATATGTTTTCTTCGCTTTCGGATTTGTCGCGACAAGGTCATCTTCCATGCCTAGTTCTCTCGCCAGATCAATCATAGGCAACTTGCGCGCCAGGAAAGAATCAGGTCCCTTCTCAATCTGGAACCCGTCCCGACGGATCGTCTCGATTTTGCCCCCAAGCCTGTTCGTCTGCTCCAGCAAGGTGATACGCAGAGTTACGCCCTGATTCGCCGCCATACGTTGCAAATAATAAGCAGCGGACAGACCGGTTATCCCTCCACCGACTACGATCACGTGTTTCACAATGGTTACCCCATCTCTGCCGTCTGGTTGATCACATCACATAACGTTTCTATATACAGAGGATCAGTATTTAACGAAGCGGTCCGCTCTAGATGCATGCCTACCTCTGCGGCGAGTTGCTTGGCCTCAATGTCACG
>JBILCE010000225.1:0-2609 GCA_044353305.1 Paenibacillus sp. | reverse complement strand
CTGGATCGCGTCCAGCATAGTCGCTATGCCCGCCTTATCATCGGCCCCTAGAATCGTCGTGCCATCACTCCGAATAAAGCCGTCATTTCCAACACGCGGTTTGATTCCTATGCCCGGCGCAACTGTATCCATGTGACACGTGAAAAAGAAGGTCGGGACATGTTCCATTCCCTGTGTAGCCTCTAAAGTAAACAACAAGTTGCCGGATTGATGCCCCGTCCGAGCAGCTGAACCATCCTCAAATGCTGTTAAACCGAGCTCCGTAAATTTGGCCCACAACACTTTACTAATTTGTTGCTCAAACATTGTCTCGCTGTCTACTTGGACGAGCTCAAGAAACGTATCCACTAATCGATTTTGATTAACCATATTAATAAAACCTCCTATATCATTTATTTAGCAAGCTGGTCCTTTTTCATAAACATGTACGTGTGTTAAAATGGTGATTAAGATTAACAAAAGGGGGTTCAACGCGAATGAATCGCAACAAAATGTGGTTTCGGATCATCATTTATTTAATGCTAGTCCTCATGGTGTTATCTACTGTATTATATACCGTTGGCCTCGTTGTCTCTTAATTTATTATAGGAATAATATGACAAAAGGGAACTGCTTTGCTAAGCATGTTCCCTTTTCATTTTATCACGATTAATATAATTTCGTATCCGGGCCGTAGGACTCTAGATTTTCTTTTACTCGCTGTAAGAAGCGTCCACAGACAACGCCGTCCAAGATACGATGATCCAAGGAGAGGCAAAGGTTAACCATGGATCGGACCGCAATCATATCGTGAATAACGACTGGGCGCTTCACAATTGATTCGAAAGACAGTATAGCCGCCTGCGGATAATTTATGATTGGCTGTGACAGAATGGAACCGAATGAACCTGTGTTATTGACAGTGAACGTGCCACCTTGCAGGTCGTCCAGCTTCAATTTGCCTGATCTTCCTCTGCGCGTTAGATCATCAATTTCCAATGCAAGTCCGGCGATGCTCTTCTGGTCAGCCCGCTTAATGACTGGTGTAATGACAAATTCTTCAGTGCCAATCGATAATGATACGTTGATGTCCCGCTTCACAATGATTTTGTCGACGGCCCAGACCGAGTTCATGATCGGATAATCTTTAATTGCTCCGACAACCGCCTTGAGCAGAAAAGCTAGGTAGGTTAAGTTGACACCTTCCTGCTTCATAAATTCGTCCTTCAGTTTGTTGCGTAACAACACCAAATTGGTTACATCAACCTCGATCATTGTCCATGCATGGGGGATTTCCGTCACGCTTTGCCGCATACGGCTAGCAATTGTATTACGAATTGGTGTGACATCAATCATATATTCGCCACGGCTTGTTTGTTCACCGACGGCTTCTATTCGCGGTGTTGGTGGGTTCTGACTAAGGTGAATACCTGTCGACCGAACCGCCACTTGTGAAGGAATCGGATCTTGTTTAGGCGACTGTCCAGATGCCAAGTAGGATTCCACATCCTTGCGTGTGATGCGGCCACCAAGACCCGTCCCTACGACCCTTCCGAGATCTACTCGTTGTTCTGCAGCAAGTTTCAGCACGGCCGGCGAGAATCGCGCACTCATTGTGCTACCTGCACCCTCTGCGTCGGTATGACTCGAATGACCCTCTTCATGCGTCACATCAACCGGCGCTTGCGCTGCTAATTCAGTCGTTGCACCAGAAGTTTCTTCGATGATACAAATGGTCTCGCCAACTGCAGCTTCCACACCTTCTGCGACACAAATTTCTTTAATAATGCCTTCGATAGGTGACGGCATATCTGTCGTCACCTTGTCGGTAATTAATTCACATAGGCTATCGTATTGTTGAACGTAATCGCCAGGTTGCTTCAGCCATTTCCCAACTGTAGCTGAAACGAGCGTCTCCGCTAAATGCGGCACTGTCACCGGCGTACCCTGAAGAGGAGTCCCTTGCACTCGAGTCGTATTCATTTGTTGCCTCCTCGCTAGATTGCCGCAAGCTTGCGCATCGCTTCTTTTATTTTATCCGGGTTTAACAAGTAAAACTTTTCAATCGTAGGCGAAATTCCTACTGCTGGAACATCTGGCGGACAAAGTCGCATAATCGGTGCATCTAGGTCATAGAACATTTCTTCCGAAATAATCGCAGACACTTCTGCACCAACGCCACCCGTCTTGTTGTCCTCGTGAATGATAAGTACCTTACCTGTTTTCTTCGCCGATTCTAGAATCGCTTCCTGATCAAGCGGCCATAACGATCGCAAGTCCAGAATGTGTGCGTCTATTCCTTCTTGGGCTAGTCCATCAGCAGCTTTCAAGGCGTGATGCACCGTCATACCATACGTAATGACCGTTAGATCGCTTCCCTCGCGAACCACGTTCGCTTTACCGATAGGGACAATATAATCTTCCTCAGGCACCTCTCCGGTAATAGACAAATAACATTTTTTATGTTCGAAAAATAAAATCGGATTGCCGTCACGGACTGCGGCCTTCATTAACCCTTTTGCATCATAAGGCGTCGATGGCGCAACCAATTTTAACCCAGGTGTGCCGAAAAATACGGACTCTGGACATTGGGAATGATAAATCGCGCCTCCACCAGTCGCCCCATAAGG
>JBILCE010000028.1:0-8100 GCA_044353305.1 Paenibacillus sp. | reverse complement strand
AGTTCCGGACACGTCCCCATTTCATAAGGCTGTGTAACTGATAGAAATATTGAGCAATTCTACGACATTGTATGGATTGTGGGACAGGACTCCGGTTTAAGGGGGGCTAGCCGCTTTATGCAACACTTAGGGTCCACCAAGTGCAAAGTAACGAAATTAGTGTATATGGTGCAACATTTCGAGCAGGTGTGGGCCGACAAGGGTGAAAGGGAAAACTTGTTGGTGATTTTTTATTGTGATACAGTTTTGGTGTGTAATATAGAACGGCATATTCGAAACAATGAAGTCAACAACCATTGGAGGAGCGACCCATGGCCAAAACCATCCTTATCACAGGTGCCTCAACAGGAATCGGGAGAGCGACCGCGCATTATTTTGCCCAGCAAAAATGGAATGTTGCCGCTACGATGCGCCAGCCCGAACAACATCAGGATCTTCTTCAACACCCGAATGTGAAAACATATGCCCTCGACGTCACCGACCCAGACAGCATCCATCATGCAATCGAGCAAGCCATATCCGATTTCGGTACGATTGATGTTGTGCTGAACAACGCGGGTTACGGTGCGCTCGGCATATTCGAAGCGACAACTCCTGAGCAAATGCATCGCCAATTTGACACCAATGTTTTCGGTACGATGAGGGTGATTCAGCAGATCCTGCCGCATTTTCGCAACAACAAGAACGGTACGATAATTAACGTCTCCTCCGTCGCAGGCCGCATAACGTTCCCCGCATTCAGCTTGTACCATGGATCCAAGTGGGCAGTGGAAGGCTTCTCCGAATCACTCCATTACGAGCTACGACATCTAGGCATCAAAGTCAGAATCATAGAGCCGGGCGCGATCAAAACGGACTTCTATTCACGTTCAATGGACTTCCTAATTGATGATAAATTAACGGAGTACGAGAAATATGCTAGGGCAGTCAGAACAATGATGGAGCGGGCCGGTGGCGCAGGCGTCGCCCCAGATGTTGTGGCGCGAACGATTTACAAAGCTGCCAATGATCGTTCCCATAAGCTTCGCTACCCGGTGGGCTTCCCGGCCCCGGTACTGATTCCCTTGCGTAAACTTTTGCCTGAATCATGGTTCTTCCACATCGTCCGGGCTGCTATGGAGATTGGTCTCAAATAAATTTTACGCTTGTGGAAGGACAACGAACGGAATCGTCGAGCTAGCTTATGGACGACACCCGATTTTAAGCTCCCAAAGTTTCCAGCTAAACTTCGATTTTGCGTAGGTTTACGAATGATCAACCCCGGATCCCTTTGATACAAGAAGTTACCGTATGTCTCGAACTCCGAGAACGCAAAAGGCTTAGCTTTATTCATGCTTCGCATAATCGCGTAGTACCAAGGGGTGCCGTGCTTCGCCTCGATCTCCTTTTTCAATTTAGCGAGTTTGTGCTTGTCGAATAGCATATAATGCGCTACGAACGAAGCAGGGGCAGAAGGTGGACGGCCCATCAATTTTTCATAAGTACGTGCATACTCCGGCTGGCTCCAATTCCGCGTATAAAAGACAGTCTTCTCACCGATTAGGAAGGAATGAGGACGGATTAGCACGGTGTCCGCGTCCATCGTCAAGTAATGCCTGTGCCTAACCATTTTACTACTGCCGAACTTGAGTAACTGTTGATACAACCAACCCGAGCGGTCCCAATTGTTGGAGCGGTAGTAAATATCTTTTTTCGTAATAGGAAGAACCTCTCGTTCATCGACGAACACACAGCCTTTACGCACACACAGTTTCCTCAATCGTTCACTCGCTGGGGATACCATATAGATACTACCGATGGGGTGCTGGACATATTTGCGAATCCCATCAATGGCATGCGGGAGCGTTCCCATATCCTTCTCAATCGCAGGGATAACAATATCAATCGTACTCAATAGCCAACCCTCCCTCCCCTGTGGATTCTAGATATGCTTTAAGGTATGGGAAGCTTCGCTTCATGGACACGGCGAATACAATTGGCTAAAATGGATATAGTTCATCACAACAAGATACGGCCTCAACTCACTTCAGCAGGAGGGATCAACCGATGTCGATTTATAATATTGAAGTGACCACGATTCGTGGAGAACAAACGACCCTTGTCCCATATCAGGGACAAGTCATGCTTATTGTTAATACAGCAACAAGATGTGGGCTTGCCCCTCAGTTCAAGGGTCTACAGAAGCTACATGACACATTTCACGATCAAGGGTTTACAGTACTTGGTTTTCCGTGCAGTCAATTTCTTAATCAAGAAGTAAGCGATCATGCCCAGATTGAGCAAGTTTGTGAATTGAACCATGGTGTGTCGTTTCCGTTATATGCCAAAATCGATGTAAATGGGAGCCACGCCCATCCGCTGTTTAAACTTTTGTCGAGTGAGGCAAGGGGCGTTTTTGGCACGAAGCGGATCAAGTGGAACTTCACAAAGTTTCTTGTCGATCGCAACGGAAAAGTGCTTAAACGTTTTGCGCCGAACGTGACACCAGAGAAAATTGAAGCGTCGATTCGACAAGTTCTTGCAGTGAAATAGCTTCCCCATGGCTTTACAGAAAAGCCCGTTTAAGGTATGATTAAATCAATGAAAAGCCTTGATGTGACTGGCGAAATGTGGAGTCTACCACAATGGAGCATCCGGGAATACAGCCGATCGCCTGGGCAAAGAGCAAACGTGGTGCAGTGCACGCGTTGTGCTCTTTTTTTATGATCGGTTATACTAGAAGTAGAATAGGTGTTCACGAAGGTAAGGAGGGTTTGTCGGGATGAAAGTAGCGATTGGTTCAGACACCGCAGGATTTCGATTGAAGGAAGATGTGAAGAAGCTACTAGTTGAACTGGGGCACGAAGTATTCGACGCTGGATGCGATTGCGCAGATCCCGTCGATTATCCGGATTATGCGATTCCTGTTTGCGAGCATGTGAAAGCAGGGAAAGCCGACCGTGGAATCCTAATATGCGGGACCGGCATTGGAATGTCGATTGCGGCCAATAAGTATCCGGGTATTCGTTGCGCGCTAGTGCATGATTTGTTTTCCGCAAAAGCGACGCGTGAGCATAACGATACGAATGTTTTGGCGATGGGGGAACGTGTGACTGGCCCTGGTCTTGCGCTAGAAATTGTGCGGACGTGGATGGGTACGCCGTTCTCGCACGCGGAGCGTCATCAGCGTCGCATTGATAAGATTTCGAACATCGAATCGACATTTTCCGTTCGTTCCTAGTGGAGGGCACGATGACTGAAATCCAATCTGATTTCAAGCTAGATGACGTGGCCGAACAGGTGGAACGGGTTGTGCTGGAGGTGCTGGCTCAAGGTCCGGCGCATCCGAGCAAAATCTTGGTCGTCGGCGTCAGCACGAGCGAAGTGATCGGCCGCCACATTGGTTCGTCCGGTTCCTCGGACGTGGCGGCGCAGGTTTGGGAGGGCGTTCGAAGAGCGCGCGCCAAGGTGGCTTTTTCGCCAGCATTTCAATGCTGCGAACATTTGAACCGGGCGCTGGTGGTTGAACGCGAGTTGGTGGAGCGACAGCCGCAGCTGGAGCTGGTTTCGGTTGTACCGGTGCCGAAGGCCGGTGGGTCGATGGCCGCATACGCGTACAAGCATCTGCAAGATGCGGTCGTCGTAGAGGCGGTTGTGGCGCATGCGGGCATCGACATCGGCGAGACGATGATTGGCATGCACGTGAAGCGGGTGGCGGTACCGTTTCGGCCGTCAATTCGCCAGATCGGGCACGCTCGGGTCTTGGGTGCGTATTCTCGTCCGAAGTTGATCGGTGGAGCAAGAGCTGTTTACACCGAAGAATTGGATGTATCTGATCGAATGGAACCAAGTAATTCCACTTTGAGTTGCGATTAAGGACACTTTTTCACATCAGTATTTCATAGAATATGCCGCATGACGGCTTATTTATAGGGGGATATCGACAATGGCAATGGACAATCTTCGCAAGCAAGACCCACAAATACTAGAGGCAATGGGCCTTGAGCTCGGTCGTCAACGAGACAAAATCGAACTGATCGCGTCTGAGAATTTCGTTAGTGAGGCGGTACTGGAAACAGCAGGAACAGTGCTCACCAATAAATATGCAGAGGGTTATCCGAATGCCCGATACTATGGTGGCTGCGAATACGTCGACATCGTGGAAGATCTTGCACGTAATCGTGCGAAGCAACTATTTGGAGCGGAGCACGTGAATGTGCAACCGCACTCTGGTGCGCAAGCGAACCTCGCTGTTTATCTCGCCGCCATTAAACCTGGCGACACCGTGCTTGGCATGAACTTGGCGCACGGCGGCCATCTCACGCATGGCCACCCGGCCAACGCATCTGGATTGCTCTACAACTTCGTTGCTTACGGCGTTAACGAGCAAACGTTCCGCATCGACTACGACGAAGTCCGCAAAGCTGCGTTTAAGCATCGGCCGAAGCTGATTGTTGCCGGAGCTAGCGCTTATCCGCGAATCATCGATTTCGAAGCATTCGCTTCCATCGCTAATGACGTCGGAGCGTTGTTCATGGTCGATATGGCACACATCGCCGGTCTTGTTGCAACAGGATTGCACCCAAATCCAGTACCACACGCTCATTTTGTGACAACGACGACGCATAAGACGCTCCGCGGTCCACGCGGCGGAATGATTCTCACCCGCAAAGCATGGGCAAAAGAGATTGATAAAGCCGTGTTCCCGGGTACACAAGGCGGCCCGCTTATGCATGTTATCGCCGCTAAAGCGGTCGCTTTTGGCGAAGCACTCCAGCCTTCATTCACGACATATGCTCAGAATGTGATTGACAATGCCCGCGTTATGGCCGAAGCGTTGCAAGCAGAAGGTCTGAACGTTGTCTCTGGCGGTACCGACAACCACTTGATGCTCGTTGACCTGCGCAATATTAACTTAACGGGCAAGGTTGCCCAACATATTCTTGACGAAGTCGGCGTAACGGTGAACAAGAATGCGATTCCGTTCGACCCTACAAGTCCATTCGTTACCAGCGGTATCCGAATCGGCACTCCAGCTGTAACGACCCGAGGCATGGACAAGAACGCTATGAAGACCATTGCCAAAATCATCGCCACTACCCTCAAGAACCCAGAAGACGCTGCGGTTCACGAGCAAGTACGCGGCTGGGTGCGCGACCTGACAGCGCAATTCCCAATGTACCCGAATTTGAAATACTAGGACTTCCCTGCAACCCGATTCGACGGCCTGTATCGACGCTCCGCGCTGATATGGGCTTTTTCAACGCTTATGTATGACATTCTAACCGTTCAACGGTATGATAGGGATAGCTTTCTTTCGAATGGGACTTATCTAGCTTTTATGACCGCTAGTGCAAGCGGAAATTGTCGGAGACGTGCTATAATGGAAGTCGTTTCGTCCAAAATACCGCCAGGAGGTTGACGATGGGCAAGTTAGTCATCTGCGATCACCCACTGATTCAGCACAAACTTACTTACATTCGCGATAAAAAGACGAACACCAAAGATTTCCGCGAGCTCGTGAATGAAGTTGCAACACTCATGGCATACGAATTAACTCGTGAGATTCACTTGCAAGATGTACGGGTTGACACGCCCGTCGCCACGGCCCATGGCAAACAAATTGCTGGCCGCATGCCCGGACTAATCCCGATCCTTCGGGCGGGACTTGGAATGGTCGATGGCATTGTGAAGCTGCTTCCTGCTGCAAAAGTCGGCCATATCGGACTATCCCGTGATCCTGAGACGTTAAAGCCTGTGGAATACTACTTAAATCTACCGACCGACGCAACAGAGCGCCAGCTCATCGTGATCGATCCGATGCTTGCCACGGGTGGTTCGGCAAACGCAGCCATCAATCTCCTCAAGCGTCATGGTTGTCAAGCAATCAAATTGATGTGTCTAATTGCCTCGCCAGAAGGCGTCGAAACGGTGCAACAAGCACACCCCGACGTTGATATATACGTTGCCGCCGTTGATCATCATCTAAACGATCATGGCTACATCGTACCGGGACTTGGCGATGCCGGTGACCGTTTGTTCGGCACCGAGTAGCCCCTTTTTTCACACCAAATTATGACCTTAAACCTCAATAAAATAAGGAAGTGTAGTTACTATGACCCACAATCGTCGCATCAAAGTCATGACCATTTTTGGCACCCGTCCAGAAGCTATTAAGATGGTTCCACTTATCAAAGAACTGGACCTTTATCCTGAACAGATCGAATCGATCGTCTGCGTTACTGCGCAGCATCGACAAATGCTCGATCAAGTACTCGAATGGTTCTCCATCAAGCCTCACTATGACCTCAATGTTATGCAGTCGGGGCAGACGCTAACAGAAGTATCCATTCGTGTGTTGCAAGGGCTCGAACCTGTTTTGAAAGAGGCGAAGCCGGATCTTATCTTGGTCCATGGGGATACTGGCACGACGTTCCTTGCAAGCCTTGCTGCCTTCTTCCAACAGATTCAAATCGGTCATGTGGAAGCGGGATTGCGTACCTGGAATAAGCTGTCGCCCTTCCCAGAAGAAATGAACCGGCAATTAACGGGGATCATGGCGGACCTACACTTCGCTCCGACCGATTGGTCAGCGGGTAACCTCTTGCGCGAGAACAAACCGGAATCTTCGATTTACATCACCGGAAACACAATTACTGATGTTATGCAGTACCTCGTCCGTGAAGATTACACTCATCCCATGATCGATTGGGCAAAGGACGGGCGCCTCATACTCATGACGGCGCATCGACGTGAGGCCATCGGAGAGCCTCATCGGAACATTTTCCGTGCAGTGAAAAGAATCGCCGACGAATTCGAGGATGTCCGCATCGTCTACCCGATGCACCTGAATCCAGCGGTCCGTGAACCTGCAATTGAGATTCTCGGGAATCACCCCCGTATTCAATTGATTGATCCGCTCGACGTGATGGACTTGTACAATTTTTACCCGCATACACATCTTATTCTGACAGATTCCGGCGGCATTCAGGAGGAGGCTCCCTCCTTCGGCATCCCAGCGCTTGTCCTGAGGGATACGACCGAGCGTCCAGAGGGCATCGATGCAGGCGTACTTGAATTGGTGGGCACACACGAAGAGACAGTTTATGCCCGCGCTAAGGCGTTGCTTACAGACCAAACGCTGTACGACCAAATGAGTCATGCATCGAACCCATATGGAGACGGAAAGGTATCGAGGCGAATCGTCGAAGCCATCCTCTATCATTTCGGTAGAACGGAACAAAAACCCGAACCTTTTGCAGTAAAATAAATCGTCCAAAGCCTTATGTATACTAGATTTTCACGGAAGACGTTCACAAAGTGTTTGGATTTCATCGAATTGACAATGGGGACTTGAAAACGATAAAATATATGAGGATTATTAGGAGGTTTGGGTCTATTTTTTGCTCAAACACTTTAGTAATGCTGGGCGGAGTGCGCTGGAATGGATAACAAACCGAATGACAACCCTTGGCGCGGTCTTTGGATCGTCAGTGCGATGGGAGCCGATTTGGCTGTATGCGTGACCGCTGGATACTTTCTCGGTGCTTATGTCGGGGACTGGTTCGGAGGGGCCTTGTATTGGAAGCTAGGTGGTGTATTGCTTGGCTTAGTTGCAGGAGGCTTCAGCGCTGCTTACATAATCCGTCGCTTCATGGAGGACCCGCATGAATGATTTTGCTAGCCAAATAAAGACAGCTGTTCGTATCACGCTATTTTCTCTGTCATTCTGTTTAGTTGGATGGGCATTTATGACTGCTGCACGTCCAGAAATAGCCGGTTTTTGTATAGGGATCGCGGTCAGTCTAATTAATGGAGTACATCTTGCTTGGAAAGTAAATCGTATCGGCCAAGTTGCAGTAGATCCAGCCAGGCGACGAACAGGCCTCGGATTTCTCAGTAGAGGTGCCATGGCAGTCCTAGGTGTAATCGTTTCTGAACGTTTGGACTTCAGCATCATTGCGACTATTGCTGGACTCTTCATTTTCCAGTTAGTTGCTTATATACTAGGCTTTATTTCCTCTCGGAAGAAGCCGTAATCATAAGTCATTGCATGGAAAGGGGTGAAACAATAGAAAATGCATAGTTCGCCGATTATTAAACTCGGAGGCTTAAACTTCG
>JBILCE010000224.1:0-2612 GCA_044353305.1 Paenibacillus sp. | reverse complement strand
GCTTGCCCTGTTAGTTTTAATGCCCTTCAAGAATATGACGAATATCTTAGTAAAAAACCAAACACCTCAGCGGAATATCTTCTTGTAAAAGTAATTGAGTCAAGACCAGTATCTAATAAAATTGCCGAAGACATGAACGTGAAACACGCTTCACCACAAATAATTATGGTTAAAAATGGAGAAGCCGTTTGGAATTCAAGCCATTGGTCAATCACGACAGAGCACATTACGGCAGTGTTGGATTAAAAATAAACTTCTCTAATACATGCTTAACGCCTTCTTCATTGTTACTGAGCGTAATGTAATTTGCTACTGCTTTTAACGAATTGACTGCATTGGCCATTGCCACTCCGAGTCCTGCCACTTCAATCATCTCGTGATCGTTCCAACTGTCCCCAATGGCGATCACTTCATCCATTTCGCAGCCAATACTAGAAGCAAGAAAACGGAGGGCGTGGGCTTTTGTCCCCTCCGGATGCATAATTTCCAAATATATAGGTTTTGATTTTGTGATATAGGCAGTATCTCCAACGATATTCTTTAATTCAATAGCCATTTTATCAAGAACGGATGGTTCATCAATAATAAGGAGTTTCGTTAGCTTTTGTTTACACAATGATTCAAAATCAGTGACAACTTCATAAGGAATGTTAGAATTCCGCGCATAATCCTTCGCTTTTTGATTATCCTCACGCACATACAATTTGTCATTTACATAAGCCTGAAGATGATATCCGTGAACGGAACAGTAATCAAAAATAGTACTAGCCACCTCAGTAGGCACGCTTCGCTCATAAAGCACATGCTCATCCTGCATGTTTTTTATCAATGATCCTTGGTATGTTATTATAGGCACATTTAAATTCAATTCACCGGCAATTTTCTTCGCTGATGCAAACATTCGGCCCGTGGCCAGCGTGACTGTAATGCCTTGAGCAACAGCTCGTGCTAGAGATTCACGTGTTGTATCCCGAATGCAGTGATGATCATCAAGTAATGTGTCATCAATATCAATGGCGACTAATTTATAAATGAGAGAACACTCCTAACCATAGTTATTTACTTAATCATCTTAATGATCGTCCCCTGTGTATGTCAATATCTCTAATTTGGTTACATCTACTATCTCCGTAAGAAAAAAGACAGTAGTTTTCAGGATTAGATTATTCACACCATTCGTAAAGTAGGATATTGTATTCGCGAAAATAATGAGTACTCACGCTTTCTGTTTGCCTTGTGACGCCCGCTTCGCTACAATAAGTGTATTGAAAGTGGAACTGGGGGAACAACAATGTTGCTTTTAGGAATTGACATTGGGACAACGAATAGTAAGGCTGGTTTATTTACACTTTCTGGAAATTCGGTCGCAATTGCGAGCCGACCTACACTTACCTATAATACTAAAGATGGAATGGCATATCATGATCCAGAAACTTTTTGGCAAACAATCGCTAATGTGATTAAAGAAGTATCACAATATGCCGAAGGGAAACCCATTGTTTCGATAGGAATTGCTTCCATGGCTGAAAGTGGATTATTGGTTGATCGTTCCACTGGAAAGCCAAAATCGGTCATCATGCCATGGTTTGATCCTTGTTCAGTGCCACAAGCAGAGCAAATACGACAAGAATCAGATCCGTTTGAACGTTTTCAGGCATCGGGTTTACATGGTAGTTTTAAATTAGGACTTGCTAAATTGCTGTGGCTAAAAGAACATCAACCGGAATCGCTTAAAGATGCTTATTGGCTTTCAACATCTTCTTATATAGCTTACCAATTAACAGGTAAATTCAATTTCGATTATTCTTTAGCAGCTCGAACTTACGCGTTCCGTATTGATACCAAAACGTGGGATCGAGAATGGATTCGTCATTTTGGACTCGATGAATCGATGTTTCCTGATGCAGTACCAGCCGGGACGATTATAGGTCAAACCATAAGTGGTCAAAATCTAGGCATACAAGAGGGAATTCCAGTTGCAATTGCCGGACACGATCATGTATGCGCATCGCTCTCAGTTGGGGCCATCGTACCAGGACGAGTATATGATTCCATGGGAACGGCAGAAACACTTGTTGGGACATTGCCTGAACGTACACTGACTCGATTAGACTTCGAAGCGGGTTTATCATTTGGTTGTCATATCGCTCCTAATCGTTACTTCTGGATGGGCGGCAATTCACAATCTGGTGGTTCGGTGGAATGGTTACGAAAGTTATTGGCAGATGAGGCTTTATCATATGAGAACATTCTTTCTTTATTAAGCGGTTGTAGTCATGCACCAACAGGTATTTTATACTTTCCGTACCTTGCGGGCAGTGGGGCACCTCAACCTGATTCCAACGTGAGGGCAGCCTTTATTGGATTAACCAAACAACATGGAAAGGCTCAACTCATCAAGTCTGTGCTCGAAGGAACGGCATACCAATTAGAATCGATTCGCAAAGCGGCTGAGACAATAACTTCTTCGTCAATCGAACAACTTGCTGTAGTAGGTGGAGGTACCCGTAATCCTTATTGGTTGCAGATTAAAGCAGACGTATCTGGCTGTCAACTTGACATGTTTCCTATCAAGGAAGCTACATTGTTAGGTGCATCTCTTGCAGCAGCTG
>JBILCE010000027.1:0-8107 GCA_044353305.1 Paenibacillus sp. | reverse complement strand
CCTTCTAGTTACGAAGACGAGCTTCAAGCTCCGCTTTTTCCTTCTCGAAACCTGGCTTACCTAGCAACGCGAACATGTTCCTCTTATAAGCTTCCACACCCGGTTGATCAAAAGGATTAACACCTAGCAAATAACCACTTACGCCACATGCCTTCTCGAAGAAATATACCATATATCCGAAAGCATAGGCCGAAAGATCTGGCAATGTTACAATCAAATTCGGCACTTGGCCGTCGGTGTGTGCAAGCATTGTACCTTGGAACGCTTTTTTGTTAACAAAATCCATCGTTTGGCCGCTCAAGAAATTCAGTCCATCGAGGTTGTCCGCATCGGTTCCAATGACCATTTCATGAGGCACACGATCAATTTGGATTACCGTCTCGAACAGATTGCGCGAGCCTTCTTGAACGAATTGACCCATCGAATGCAGATCCGTTGAGAAGTCTACCGCTGCTGGGAAAATACCTTTAAAGTCTTTGCCTTCGCTTTCACCATACAGTTGTTTCCACCACTCCGACACGTAATGAAGCGATGGTTCGTAATTGACGAGAATTTCAATACCCTTACCTTTGCGATAAAGGGCATTTCGCACTGCTGCGTATTGATAGCTTTCATTGTGAGCTAAGCTTGGGTTGCTATAGGCTTCCCGCGCATCTGCTGCGCCCTGCATCATGGCATCAATATCGATACCGGCCGTTGCGATCGGAAGTAAACCAACCGCAGTCAAAACGGAGTAACGACCACCCACATCGTCGGGAATAACGAACGACTCGTAACCTTCTTCGGTTGCAAGCTTCTTCAGTGCGCCCTTCGACTTGTCAGTCGTCGCATAAATCCGCTTGCGAGCGCCTTCTTTACCGTACTTCTTCTCTAGCGCATCCCGGAAAATCCGGAACGCAATCGCAGGTTCCGTTGTTGTCCCGGACTTGGAAATCACATTAACTGAAAAATCCTTGCCCTCCAGTAGTTCTAACAGATGAGTAAGGTAAGTCGAGCTAATATTGTTTCCCGCGTAGTAAATCTCGGGTGTATGTCGCTTCGATTTCGGAAGGGTGTTATAGAAAGAATGCGAGAGCATCTCGATTGCAGCACGTGCACCTAAATAGGAGCCCCCAATGCCGATCACGACGAGTGCCTCGGAATCCGATTGAATACGCTTCGCAGCCTGCTTAATACGTGCAAATTCTTCTCGATCATAGGCTGCCGGCAGGTCAATCCAGCCCAGATAGTCGGCTCCTGCACCTGAACCCGCATGGAGTTGCTCATGTGCCAGCTTCACAGCATCAGTCAGATAATCCACTTCATGTTGCCCAACGAACGATAATGCCTTGCTATAATCAAAATGCAACTTTTTACTCATGTCTTACTCTCCTATCCTAACCCGTTGAGGTATATTAGTCATAGCTAAGAATACTCGAGATGATAGGTGGATTGCAAGACGAATGTAGGTATGATGGGATTGTAAATTGCGCAAGTGCGTGGTGCCAATCCCTAAGTAAACTTACTAAACTAACGTCGAATCCATGATAAAAAACCTCCGTCCACAAAATGTGAACGGAGGTTTCCACTATTACCATTCAGTTACGGTGCCATCTACAGTGCGCCATACAGGGTTTCGCCACTGGTGACCAATTTTCGCCATTTCACGTACTTTCTCTTCGTTAATCTCAATACCAAGCCCTGGAGCCTTTAACCTTTTGACAAAACCATCTTCATATTCGAACACACCTGGATCTACCAAATAATCAAGCACGTCAGAACCTTGGTTATAATGGATGCCCAAACTTTGTTCTTGAATAAAGGCATTTGGTGTACAGAAGTCAAGCTGCAAAGACGAGGCTAGTGCAATCGGTCCAAGCGGACAGTGTGGCGCAACTGCTACGTCGAAAGCTTCCGCCATCGCCGCTATCTTGCGCACCTCCCATATTCCACCTGCGTGGCTCAAGTCAGGCTGAATAATATCAACTCCACCCTGCGTCAGCAAGCGCTTGAAGTCCCAACGTGTGTACATCCGCTCACCCGTTGCAATCGGAACACTTGACCCACGTGTGATTTCAAGAAGCACTTCGTTATTTTCCGACAATACCGGCTCCTCGATGAACATTGGCTTGAATGGCTCCATTTCCTTAATGAGCACTTTCGCCATTGCTTTATGAACACGACCATGGAAGTCAACGCCGATCCCCTTATCCCAACCGATTGCCTCTCTTACTTGTGCCAATCGATCAACGGCCTCTTGTACCTTTTTATAAGAATCTATCCACTGCATCTCATCCGTACCGTTCATTTTCAGAGCGGTGTAACCAGCTGCCATTTTTTCACGCGCTGCATTCGCTACATCTGAAGGCTTGTCCCCGCCGATCCAAACATATACCTGCATCTTTTCTTTCACCGCACCGCCAAGCAAATCATAGATAGGTACACCCAATCGTTTGCCTTTAATGTCCCATAGGGCTTGCTCAATTCCTGAAATAGCACTACTTAGAATAGGTCCACCCCGATAGAAGCCGCCCCGATACAAAACCTGCCACAAATCTTCGATATTACCCGGATCTTTGCCAATGAGATACTCGCTCATTTCCTCAACAGCGGTCCGTACCGTGTCCGCTTTACCTTCCACGATCGGCTCTCCCCAGCCTACATAACCATCATCGGTTGTGATTTTCAGAAACAACCAGCGTGGTGGTACCTTAAACGTTTCCATTGACTTAATCTTCATCTCAATTCCTCCAGTCATTTAATGGTCAAAAAGTTTAAATTCGTTAAGCATATCCTCTAAGTGGCACTTCATGATGGTTCGAGCTTGCGTTGGATTTCGTTGGGCAATCGCCTGTGCGATCAGGTAGTGAAACGATGCCGCCTTCTGGTTCATTCCCGGAAGTTTCATCGAACGCCGACGGCTATCGATGAGCAGATCGCTGATGCGATCCAACATCTGATACATGATCTCATTGTGTGATGCCTTGGCAATTAGTTCATGAAAGAGCATGTCTTCCTTGAAAAAATCTTTCCCCCGCTGGACTTTTACATTCATCGTCTCCGCCGTTCGAACAATGGCTCGGTGCTCTTCCTCTGAACCTGATTCAGCGGCCATTGCAGCAAGTTCAGGCTCAATAATCATCCGAGCTTCCGTCAATTGAACCATTGTGGCACGCTCCAAAAAATCCAGCGTCCCCCTCTCGCCCCCCTTAATGCTCAGCTCCACAAAGGTGCCGCGTCCTTGCTCGATCCGCAAAATTTTCTGCTTCCCAAGAATGCGTAAAGCTTCTCGGACGGACGAAATGCCTACTTTAAGTTCCTCGGATAGCTGTTCTAGCGGCGGAATTTGCTGTCCCGGTTGCCATATCCCCTCTGTGATTTTGCGTTTGATCTCGTCATACACAACCTCGTAAGTTAGTTTACGCAATTGACCAGGACCTCTCTTTCGCCACTCATTCGCTTCTTTGTTAATTCATATGATGAATACTTAATTTATTATAAATTCATATGATGTTTATTTCAATATCAAATTAAAAATAAGCAATCCCTAAGCAGATCTTACTGCTTGAGGATTGCTTATTCTTGCACATCTTCACCAATTACTCTTGAATATACGAGCAGATGTAATCCGTCGGTGTCTTCACATCTAGTTTAAAGCGTGTACCCTTAGGGACAGTAAACGTAGCCGTCCCGTTAATTTCTAGCCAGTTCGTTTCACCTGGTAATAGGACGGTTAACTCACCGCTTTGAATCTCCATAATTTCTTTCACATCAGCACCAAATTCGTACTGACCTGGAAGCATAACGCCGAGCGTCTTCTTCGTACCGTCTGCGAATAGAACGGTGCGGCTCGTTACTTTGCCATCAAAATAAATGTTTGCCTTCGTTAATACGCTAACTTGATCGAATTGTGCCATGTTTGCTATCCCCTTTGCTTACTGAAGTAGTGATTTCAAGCGAGCAACCACATTCTCGGTTGTGAATCCATAAGCTTTAATAACCTCTGGTCCTTTACCCGATGCGCCGAAGCGGTCGATCCCCATAATGTCGCCGTTGTCACCAACGTAACGTTCCCAACCGAGCGGATGTGCCATCTCGATCGCTAGACGTGCTTTCACCTCAGGCAAGATGACCGAGTCGCGGTATGCCTTAGGTTGCTTATCAAACAATTCGCGGCTTGGCATGCTGATAACGCGAACATCGATTCCCTCGGCAGCTAGCGCCTTCTGCGCATCAATAGCGAGTGAAACCTCCGAACCTGTCGCGATCAATTGCGCATGTGGCTTGCCGCCCTTCGAATCGGACAGCACATAAGCTCCTTGCGCTAAGCCGGCGCGGGATAGTTCAGCTGTGCCAGCGAGAATCGGCAAGTTCTGACGCGTCAATACAAGGGCGATCGGTCCGCCTTTGTGCTGGAGGGCGAGGCGCCATGCCTCGTTCGTTTCGTTCGCATCCGCCGGACGAAGGACAGTAACGTTCGGAATCAATCGAAGCGCTGGAAGCTGCTCGATCGGTTCGTGCGTTGGACCATCTTCACCAACTGCGATGCTATCGTGTGTCAAGACGAAAATCGATGGTACTTCCATAATAGCTCCGAGACGCACAGCTGGACGGAGGTAATCGGAGAAGACAAAGAACGTTCCGCCATAGGCTTTTAATCCGCCATGTAGCATCATACCGTTCACTGCTGCTGCCATTGCGAATTCGCGTACGCCGAAGTAGACGTTGCGACCAGCATAGCTTTGTGCGGTGAAACGTGGCAAGCCCTTCATGTTCGTATTCGTTGAAGACTCTAGATCAGCCGAACCGCCGAATAGCGTTGGTACTTGCGCTGCAATCGCATTAATCGCAGCACCTGATACCGCGCGAGTGGCAATGGCTTTGTCTTCAGTCGAGTACGCCTTCAAACCGGAGTCCCAGCCCTCAGGTAATTCGCCGCGGATTGCCAATTCCAATTGAGCCGCTAGCTCAGGGAATGCTTGCTTATATGCATCAAGCTGCGCCGACCATACTGCATTAGTCTGTTCGCCGTTCGCTTTTACCTGCGCAAAATGTGCTTTCACTTCATCCGGGATATAGAACGTTGGCTCTAGTGGCCAGCCGAGTGCTTCCTTCGTCAGTCTCGTCTCTTCTGCCCCGAGTGGCGAACCGTGCGGACCTGCGTGGCCACCTTTTCCACCTTTGTTTGGGCTTCCGTAGCCGATTGTTGTCTTCACTTCGATTATGGTTGGTCGGTTCAAATCTGCTTTCGCTTCGGCTAATGCTTGTGAAATCGCGTTCACATCATTCTCGTCATTCACACGCAAATACTGCCAGCCATAAGATTCGAAACGCATTTTGATATTCTCGGAAAAAGAAAGATTTAACTCTCCGTCAAGCGAAATATCGTTCGAGTCGTATAGCATGATCAGCTTGCCGAGCTGCAAGTGACCCGCCAGCGACGCCGCTTCGCTCGAGATCCCTTCCATCAAATCGCCATCGCCGCAGATGGCATATGTATAATGGTTCACAACATCGAAGCCATCGCGATTATAGGTAGCAGCCAGATGTGCTTCCGCCATCGCCATCCCAACTGCCATGGCAACACCTTGACCGAGTGGTCCCGTTGTCGCATCAACACCTGCGGTATGACCGACTTCCGGATGACCCGGTGTCAGACTGCCAAGTTGACGGAACTGCTTAATCTCTTCGAGAGGCAAATCATATCCGCTCAGGTGCAATAGCGCATATTGGAGCATCGAACCGTGTCCCGCCGATAGCACGAAGCGATCGCGGTTGAACCATGTCGGATTCGATGGATTGTGCTTCATATGTTGGGCCCACAGGACATAACCCATAGGAGCCGCCCCCATTGGCATACCGGGATGTCCAGCGTTAGCTTGCTCGATCGCATCAATCGAAAGCGTGCGAATCGTGTTAATCGCGAGATGTTCAATAGATGTGTTCTTAATCGTCATTAATAGATCCCCCTCGTGATAATACTCGTTACATTTTACCACGTGGGGTTCAGATTGGCTACTTGTCTTCGAGTCATCCCCTATTCAAGACTGTGTAATTTGCGATTTCACACCCACACGCTAAGACGTATCCTTGTCTAAGCAGATTTAAGTGCTCTAAAGCACAAAAAGGCGCGAGCACCATCTTCTAACATAAAGATGGTCTTCGCGCCCTCCCGGGACCTATCATCAATTCTTTAACTAAACACCACTGTCTTGTTCTGGTGAACAAGAATTCGATCCTGCGCATACCAGGTGACTGCACGGGCGAGAACAGTTCGCTCGATGTGGCGTCCGATTCTCTTTAGATCTTCCACGTTGTCGCGGTGACTTACGCGCTGAACATCCTGCTCAATGATCGGACCCGCGTCAAGCTCTTCTGTCACGAAGTGAGCCGTCGCTCCGATAATTTTCACCCCACGTTGATACGCCTGAGCATAAGGCTTGCCGCCGACGAAAGCGGGCAAGAAGGAATGATGAATATTAATGATCCGATTCGGAAAACGGGCAATAAACGAAGGCGACACAATTTGCATGTACCGCGCCAATAAAACCGTATCAGCCCGCTCCTGCTCGATCAGTTCAAGATGCTTCTGCTCCGCTTCCGCTTTCGTATCCGGTGTAACCGGCACATGGAAATATTTAATCCCGTAAGATTCAGTCAACTCCCGCATATCCGGATGATTGCTGATCACGAGCGCAATGTCCGCCTCCAAATCGCCCGCCTGCCACTGCCATAGCAGCTCCAGCAAACAATGGTCCTCTTTCGACACAAAGACAGCTAATCGCTTTCTTTCCTTCGCACGCGACACCGACCAGCTCATCGCAAACTTCACCGCTACCACTTCAGCAAAATCAAGCTTCAACGTATCCAATCTGCGTTCCAGCTCATTCAAATCGAACTCAATCCGAATGAAGAACATCCCGCCCTCCGGATCCATAGTATACTGATCAGACTGCACAATGTTCGCTCCATGCTCATGCAGAAAACGTGAAACCGCCGCTACGATACCCGGCTGATCTGGACACGAAATCAACATCCGTGCACGATTGTCTAATGAGGGTGATTGCTTCTTAGCAAGAATCGGGTGCATCATCTCAAGGAAACCTCCATTTATGAGAAAAAATGACCGCCTACTAGGCTGTCTTCAACACATTATGGCCAGCAAGCCATACAATCAAGCGATGATTGACTTGCTCCTCACTTAATCCTTCGAATACATTGCTTTCGATGATCATATCATACAGGCGTTCCATCGGCTCCCGACTATCTGCCTTCTTCGCTTTCGCATCATTTTTGAGCAAATCCCATACCCCAATAACGAAATCCCGATGGTGAACACCCTGTTGAGCAAAAAAATAATGTAGACGCTCCACGTCATCAAGGAAGTCCCCACCGAACCTTCCCTGTAAATCGCCTCGTAACAACGCAATCTCCGCTTCATACATCGGACGCGACTGGATATCGTCCTTACCAATCCACGGCGTCTCTAAAATCATCGGTAGGTGCTGCAATTGCGGATGATGCACAATGGCATTCATCGTGCGATAGCCAATCAAACCTGCGCCTATCGGGGCATGACGGTCTTTCCCAGCACCGCGGTGATTCTTACTATCGTTCAGATGCAACACGGCTAGCCGATTTAGCCCCACCACGCGATCAAACTGTTCAAGCACACCATCAAAATCATTAACGATATCGTACCCTGCATCGTGAACGTGGCAGGTATCCATACACACCGTTATCCTATCGTTATCCTTCACCTTATCAATAATTTGGGCTAGTTCCTCAAATGAACGACCGAGTTCAGTTCCCTTCCCCGCCATCGTTTCCAACGCAATGTTAACTTCAGTATCCTTTACTGCGTTAAGCACCTCATTCAGACCTTCCGCTATACGTGCAATGCCGTATGTTGCATCTTTGTCCGTGTAGGCGCCTGGATGTAGCACGATATTGCGAACTCCAATGTAGTGGGTGCGACGAATTTCCTCCTGCAGAAACTGAACAGCCAATTCAAACGTATCCGATTTATATGAACCAAGGTTAATAATATATGGAGCGTGGACGACGATATCGCCAATGCTATGCTTGTCCATCAAAGCGCGGCCTTGTTCAATATATTGTTCTTCCA
>JBILCE010000223.1:0-2614 GCA_044353305.1 Paenibacillus sp. | reverse complement strand
GTAATTCAAGTGATTTCACAGGTGAACATTTACAAATAGGTTGGCCGCATCCGTGTGATGAAGCCTGTGAAAACGGGGCCTGCGGAATGTGCAAGACGAAGATCATTCGCTCCTACCCGGAAGATCGCTATTATCGAATTCTAATCGGTGACAGTATTACGGATTTTGCCGGAGCCAAGCTTGTGGATACTGTATTCGCTCGATCTCATTTAGCCGTAGAACTAGCTAAACTGGGCAAACCATATTTTGCCTATGAGGATTTTGATCGCGTGATCGATAATTTGCAACAACTGTTTCATTCTAAGGAGGAGTAGCCGTTATGAGTGCACCTGTGTTAACGTTGGAACAAAAACAACGCGCGTTCGCTGAGCTTCGCGATATCAAATCGAATTTGGCAGGTCGGGGATGGTTCCCTGCAACAAGCGGTAATCTTTCCATTCGAATAAGTGACGCGTCTGAAGAACTCGTTTTCGCGGTTACGGCAAGTGGAAAAGATAAAGCAGTGAACACCCCTGAAGATTATCTGCTTGTTGGAAATGACGGTCTTGCGATTGAAGCAACCACGCTTAAGCCATCTGCAGAAACGCTCATTCATTGCGAGATTTACAAGCATACCGGGTGCGGCGCTGTGCTTCATGTCCATACCATATGGAACAATCTTGCTTCAGCACTATATGCAGACGAAGGCTACGTTCCGGTTGATGGTGTAGAGCTTATTAAGGCATTTCAAATTTGGGAGGAAAATGCATCGATACAAATTCCCATCCTGCCTAACTACGCGGATATCCCACGAATCGCCGACTTAGTAGAAGAAGCCATAATGCCTAGAGTACCAGGGATTTTGTTGCAAAAACATGGGATTTACACATGGGGAGCTAATATGTTCGAGGCAAAACGAAACTTAGAGGCGTTCGAATTTTTGTTTGAATATGCAGTCCGTCTGAAGCAATACCATTCCTGAAATGGACCAAAGAAAGAAGCAGAAATTGTCATCCAACCTAACAATTTCTGCTTCTAATTTTGTTATCGAGCACCTCGGAATTTTTGTGTATACTCCTTTGCTTGTTCTACTGACTGAATCCGATTTCGTTGCCACTCCAATAATATCCGATCAACATACCGGAAATGAATTTTCCCCGCAAATACCGCTTCTTTCAAAGCAGCCTCGATTAGTGCTTCACTATGCTTATCCTGATCAATCCAACCGACGATCGTTTCAAATTCCATAGGTGTAAGCGGACGCCCCATTTCACTTTCAAATAGGGAGTACAAATCGGATGCCGAATCGCGATCACGTGAACGAATCCCTTGATCTGACAACTCCAATTCAGCGCTCCAAAATGTAGCTAGTTTCTGTAGCATGCCGGTTAAATTGTATCGTTCTGACTGAATCCCTGAAGTCGCATCAACCTGCTCATCAATCGCAATCCAACCATCATGTAAAAGTTTATGTAAACCACGGATGACCAAATCCGGTGAAGCTGCCATCCTATTCTGGATCTCCTCAATGGTAGGAAAATCATTTCGCTCCCTCTCTACAAACGCAAGGAGGTGGATCAGTAACATGGCCTCCATATCAGTTAATTTGAGTTTGGGATATGCCTTTAACAGGAATAATGGAACGGATACAGTACCGTCCTGTAATGACTTTAGAATCGCCATTTGCGATACCTGACTATCGGTGCTACGTTTCTTCATGCGTGTCTCTCCCCTGTTCGCCAATTACGGATACAAACGATTCAATAAACGTGGGAACGGTATCGTTTCACGCACATGATCCAAGCCGCATATCCATGCAACTGTTCGTTCGAGACCAAGCCCGAATCCAGAATGAGGAACGGTCCCATACTTGCGAAGATCCATATACCATTGATAGGCGTCCTTTTGCAAATCATGTTCAGAAAACCGTTGTTCCATTAGCGTTGGATCATCTATTCGTTGACTTCCACCGATAATTTCCCCATAACCCTCAGGTGCAATTAGGTCAGCACATAATACAACCTCTGGGCGAGTTGGATCTGGTTTCATATAAAATGCCTTAATGGAAGTCGGATAGTGCGTTATGAAAACGGGGGTCTCGTATTTTTCGGCAATGGCTGTTTCATGTGGTGCCCCAAAATCTTCTCCCCAAGGAACCTCAAATCCATTCTCATTCAAAAAAGCAATGGCATCATCATAAGTAATTCGAGGAAATGGTGCTTTTATCTTCTCAAGTTTGGACACATCCCGTTGTAACGTTTCCAGTTCTTTACGACAATTCATAATAACAGTTTGAACAATCGAGGAAACAAACTGTTCTTGAATTTGAAGGTTTTCTTCATGCTCCACAAAGGCCATTTCCGGCTCGATCATCCAAAACTCAATCAAGTGTCGACGTGTCTTTGATTTCTCTGCCCGGAATGTTGGACCAAACGAATATACCCGACCAAGTGCCATTGCGGCCGCTTCCATATAAAGTTGACCACTTTGGGTCAGATATGCATCATCATCGAAATATTTCGTTTGAAACAGATTGGTTGTTCCTTCACATGCCGATGGAGTTAAAATTGGGGAATCCACTAACTTGAAACCACGTTGATCAAAAAATTGTTGAATAGCTCGAATGATCTCAGAT
>JBILCE010000222.1:0-2622 GCA_044353305.1 Paenibacillus sp. | reverse complement strand
CGTTTTGTTTTAATGGCTGTTAGCAGCTCTTCGAAGACGTCAATAGAAGAAAAGTCGAGTTGCGGAAGCATTCGTTTTATGCGGTGCTCTAGTCCTTCGGTCACTTCAGCGAATTTGCCAAGCTGTTCAGCTGAACTACTCACCAGTCGATGTAGAAGCGGTTGTGTGAAAGGTGCCCAATTGATTGGTGCTCGACCGGTTCCCCATTCTCTTTGTAAAATCTCATGTGTATAAGCGGGAAGTAACGATTTTACAGCATTCAACTGTCCCTCTTCATGAAGTAAACGTCGAATTGCCGTTGCACTTGCGATCTGGTGATCGGTTACATCTTGTTGGTGATAACCCGCTTTTTGGCGAGTGATCGTAAAAGGACGAATAACGCTTCCTAGACGACGGAGTGCCATTACGTAATGTAATCCAAGCGTGTTATTCGGTTTATGTAGTTCATTCTCTGACACGTCTGTCGTGAATGCCGACAAAGCGGAAGAATATGCGGCTGGAAAATTGCTGCCGGACTGCAAGCGATTCTTAACCAATTCTTGAAATGATTCGGATTCATGGGTTACCTTTTCAGCAATGTTCTCGAACCAACCCAGATCGCCATTCTCGCTACCGAAGCATAGACTATTTACCACACCCGTTGCATCTAATAGTGATGCAGCGCCATAGGCGAACCACTCAGCGGGTTGAGAAGCATACGCGACAGGAAGTTCAATCACGACGTCAACGCCCATTTGGAGCGCCATCTCCGCACGTGCCCATTTGTTGACAATGGCAGGTTCACCACGCTGAAGGAAATGGCCACTCATCACAGCGATGACAGCTTCCGCACCTGCCGCCAATTTAGATTGTTCAAAATGGTACACATGTCCGTAATGAAGCGGATTGTACTCAACGATGATACCGACCGTTTGCAAAAGAATCCTCCTCGCAAGAGTTTGAAATTTGACTTTTTAGGGGATACTTTTCTTGTTTTTTCACTATAACACGAACTGAAAATGTTGACAAAATAGAATCAATATAGATATAATAATCTTTGTTTGTCTGGGGTGATACTCTTGTTCGTTAATTTGAAAGATTTGGCGGCTAAAGGAAACAAGTCGGTTTTAACAGAAACGTTAGACTTATCCGATTTGTTAACGGATCGATTGGACATCGCCGAATTCGGCACACTAAGTGCTGAACTTCAAGCGAATAGGCAAGAAGGTGTTACAGAAGTAACGGGCACCCTTACGCTTCCACTAAAATTGATTTGTTCGAGATGCCTGAATTCCGTAGATGAGATACTCCAAATTCCGTTCCGGGAGACATTCGCGCTTCGACAGAGCGATATTCCGAAGGACGAAGAAGACGAGACGCATCTTATTTCATCAGAACAGGTGGACTTAAGGCCATACGTTGAGGGAACTGTCTGGATGGCAATTCCTTACGTCCCCGTTTGCCAAGAACAATGTCGCGGTTTATGCCCCGTTTGTGGTCGAAATCGTAACGAGGAAAACTGTGAATGCATGCAGAAGCGGATTGATCCTCGATTGGCTGGACTGGCTGATTTTTTTGACAAGTAATGGTTTTAGTAGGTTGGTAACGCTCTTAAGGAGGTGGGATTGATGGCAGTACCTTTTCGTAAAACATCGAAAGCTCGCCGTGACAAGCGCCGCACGCATTTCAAACTTGAAGTGCCCGGCATGGTGAAATGCTCGCAATGTGGAGAACTTAAGTTAGCACACCGCGTTTGCAAAAATTGTGGCTCTTACAAGGGTCGCGTGATCGTAAAGCAAGCTTAATGAAAGTCAAAAAGTAGTACTTCATCGATGGTGGGGTGCTATTTTTTTGTGTGCAAGACCGTTAACATATCGCGAAATTGGTCATCATTCATGGTTTTTCATTGCGTGCATGGGCGATTTCTTTTATACTACTTTTAGCACCTGATCATAAGAATAGCTTCTATATCCGGATTCTAAACGGGAGGGCAGACTATGTCGCGATTGCCCAAAAAACAGCGACAGCAGGAACTGTCGCAATATATTGCAGCACATCCTTTCGTTACGGATGAGGAACTGATGAGGCAGTTTGAGGTTAGTATTCAGACGATTCGCTTGGATCGGCTCGAACTTGCTATTCCGGAACTTCGCGAGCGTATGAAGCAGATGGCGGCTCAGACATTCGATCAAGTGAGATCTCTCTCGATCCATGAGGTCATAGGTGAAGTAATTGATCTTCAATTAGATAAGAGTGGCATTTCTATGTTTGAAATGAAAGAGGAGCATGTTTTCTCTAAAACAAAAATTGCGCGGGGCCACCATATTTTCTCGCAAGCTAACTCACTGGCGGTCGCTGTAATCAATGATGAAATTGCACTTACTGCCTCAGCGGAGATTCGTTTTATCCGCCAAGTTAAACTACACGAACGTTGTGTGGCCAAAGCCTATGTGAGATCGATTACCCGTGGAAAAGCTAAGGTCGACGTCCAAACTTACGTTGGTGAAGAGTTAGTGTTTGAGGGTCGCTTTCTTATTTTTCATTCCAAAGATTAAGCTTTTGGTAGCGTGAATCGCTGCTATTTATGAACCCCGTTAGCTAAGCTAGCGTGGAAGGAGTTGCTATTTTGCGAATTGCTATAGA
>JBILCE010000054.1:0-6207 GCA_044353305.1 Paenibacillus sp. | reverse complement strand
GTTTGGCAGTATCCATCGATGCGACGACAACGTCACATTCGGCCCACATGTATTCGCGGCGTTGCGCGACGGCTGGAATGCCAAATTTCTGGTTAAGCTCCCGCACCCACTGAAGCACAAGTGAAGCAGGGACGAGGATGAGCACTTTCTTCACGAGCCCACGAATCCAATATTCCTTTAGGATGAGACCGGCTTCAATGGTTTTGCCTAGCCCGACTTCGTCGGCGAGAATGGCGCGTCCACGCATTTGGTGCATGACCTGTTTCGCTGTGCGAATCTGATGGGGCATCGGCTCAAAGGCAGCTAGGTGCTTTATGCATAAGAGATCATCAAACTGCGGAATTAGCCTTGTCTGCTCGGCCTCGTAGGCCAGTTGGAAGAGCGTCCAGTCGTCCCATGCGTCATTTTGATCAAGTCTTGTCTGAAATTCTCTAAGCCATTGGCGGTCAACATGCATCTCCAGCCGATTCTCGATCGTGCGGACGATGTCAGGTTGCTGCTCCGTCGTGCGCATGCGGTCGACCTCCTTCTCGACATGTTGTGGGGGTTAAGGTTGCGTGGGCGTCATTTTGCGAATAGTATGTCCAAAAAATGGCTTTATCAACCAATAAAGTGGGGAATGGCGACAAGGGTTATAAGTTTGCTAAAATATAGCGAAGAGAGTAGGGGGACAACGGATGATCGCGTGGAGATTTGTGCAATCGGGGGAAGGCTCCCCGGCTTTTAATATGGCTTTGGACGAGGCGATGCTGCTTGCCGTGAGCGAGGGAAAGTCGCCACCCACGGTGCGATTTTATGGCTGGAATCCGGCTACGTTAAGTATTGGATATTTTCAGAAGGCAGACACTGAGGTTGATATAGAGGCTGTGCAGCAGCAAGGGATTGGCTTCGTGCGAAGGGCTACGGGTGGACGCGCTGTGTTGCACGATCGCGAGTTGACGTACAGTATTATTGTGCCTGAGGCATACCCGGGTATCCCACGGCAAGTAACGGAAGCTTATCGTGTGTTGAGTGAAGGGCTATTGCAAGGGTTTCGTGCACTCGGATTGCAAGCGGAAATGGTCAGTCTCGCGACAGAGGAAGAAAAGCAAAAGTATGAGTCGGCAGGGTCATCTGCTTGCTTTGATTCGCCATCGTGGTATGAGCTTGTGGTGGAAGGGCGCAAGGTTGCGGGGAGCGCCCAAGTTCGCCAGCGCGGTGTTGTATTGCAACACGGATCAATCTTGATTGATCTGAATCCGGCGCAACTGTTCTCGCTGTTGCGATTCCGCAGCGAAGCTTTACGCGAGCGGCTGTTGCATTCGTTCACGCAGAAGGCCGTCGCGATTAATGATGTTTGCCGCGCTATCGGCAAACCGCTAGTCGGGTTAGCGGAGGTAGAGGCGGCGTTTCGCGTCGGCTTCGCGGACGGTCTTGGAGTAGACCTGCAACAAAACGAGCCTACTCCGTACGAGTATGAACTCGCGGAACGGCTCGTGAGAGAGAAATATGGAACAACGGAGTGGAATTTTAGGAGATAAGCTCAGGCAAGCCTATATCGCAATGAATTACCTCCGTGTAATGATTAGGTCGAACGCCTCTTGTAATCGTCTAACGACATTCCCAGGCTCACCAGTACCGATTCGTTTACCATCAACCGTGACGACAGGTGTTACTTCTACGGTTGTTCCCGTTAGGAATGCTTCATCGGCATCATACAGCTGCTCTAAGGTGAATGGCTCCTCATGGGCGGGGATGCCGCATTGTTTAGCAAGCCTTAACACGACTTCACGGGTGATCCCGTGTAAAATCAAATGATTCGCCGGGTGTGTGAAAATATGGCCGCCCTTGACGATCATCAAGTTAGATGCACTACATTCTGTAACTGTACCGTCCCTATGCATAATCGATTCCTGCACTCCGCGATCAAGCGCTTCTTGCTTGGCGAGCACGTTCGGTAGCAGGTTAAGTGTCTTCAGATCGCAACGAAGCCAGCGAATATCCGGTACAGTGACTGCTGCGATGCCACTCTGCATCGTCGAAACTGGTCGAGGAAGGTGCTGGCAATAGGCATACAAGACAGGTTCACTCTGATGCGGGAATGGATGCGCGCGTTTAGCTTCGCCTCTAGTAATTTGCACATATAATGTGCCAGTATCAATCCCACTGGTTACCGTAAGCTCGTCCAATTTACGATCTAATTCAGCCAATGGATGTGGCAGTGGAATACGGACGGCCTCTGCAGTGCGGATGAGTCGCGCATAGTGGGCTTCTTTCTCGAATAAGACTCCGTCATAAATTCGGAACACCTCATAAATCCCGTCACCGAAGTAATAACCCCGATCGTCAGGTGAAATCCGCACTGTATCGGGTGAAAACAACTCATTTTTATATAAAATCATGGAAAATCCCCCTATTTGACTAAAAACCATCTGATATTGCTTATTATAGCGGAACTTGTGCCCTTCTGCACCACTGGTAAACCCTATATATAGCGGTTGAGACGATATTGTAAACATAAATATAGAAAGTGTATGTCGAAATCAATCGAAATTAGTTGAAATTTGTTTTTTGAAAAAGAGAGAAAAAGCGAGAAAAATGGAGATATTCGAACCCTTGTCCGATTTGATTTGATGATTTCGACTTTTTTCTATTCGTAACACAACATATTGTGTTGTATAATGATTTTCGCACACAATATCTTGTGATATTTTCGTACATAATGGATGATGGCCACTATTCATTTTCGGGAGGGTTCGCTTATGGAAACGTTGATTTCAAGTAAGCTTGAAGGGTTAAGTGAAAAAATCTTTTTGGATCGGTACGCACTCAAAGATGCCGACACCAACAATACTAAAGTTGGTGATCTAGTCCTTGTCTTGACAAAGGATGATCCTAAATTTCCAGCTAAGGAAATTGGCGAAGTGATTTCACGCGACGGTCGGAACGTGACGATCAAACTTCGTAGTGGGGATACAATTGATTCCACAATTGATCGATTAACGCTTACCAAAGAGAAAACCCCCGAAGAACTCTGGAGTAGACTTGCGAAAGCGATGGCATCTGTTGAAACTACACCAGAGAAAAAGAAAGAGTGGACCGAGAAGTTCCGTTATGTACTTGATGATTGGAAGCTCGTTCCTGGCGGTCGAATTGCCGCTGGGGCAGATGCAAGCGACGAACTGACTTTGTTTAACTGCTACGTCATCCCGTCTCCACATGATAGCCGAGGCGGCATTATGACAACTCTGTCGGAAATGACCGAAATCATGTCACGCGGTGGTGGGGTTGGTATTAACTTATCATCTCTTCGTCCTCGTCGTTCAATTGTGAAAGGTGTAAATGGATCCTCCAGTGGCGCTGTATCGTGGGGCGGACTGTTTAGCTATACAACCGGTCTAATCGAGCAAGGCGGTAGTCGTCGTGGCGCCCTAATGTTGATGATTAATGATTGGCACCCGGATGTAGTTGATTTCATTACTGTAAAGCAAACCATGGGTCAAATTACGAACGCTAACTTATCCGTCTGTGTAAGCAACGCGTTCATGAAGGCCGTAAAAGAAGATCTTGATTGGGAGCTCGTGTTCCCTGACACTTCGGATCCTGAATATAACGTGAAGTGGGACGGGGATCTGAAAAAGTGGAAGGAATCCGGCAAAGCCGTAAGAGCTTACCGTACCGTTCGCGCCCGTGACGTTTGGCACACAATTATTGAATCAGCTTGGAAGTCGGCCGAACCTGGCGTTGTATTCATGGAATACTACAATGACATGTCCAATAGCTGGTACTTTAATCCAATCATTTGTACCAATCCTTGTGGAGAACAGGGGTTGCCTGCTTGGGGCGTCTGCAACTTGTCTGCAATCAACCTTTCTAAGTTCTATGATGCGGAAAAACATGACGTCGCTTGGGAAGAACTGGCGAAGACGGTTCGCTATTCCACTCGTTTCTTGGACAATGTCATCGACAAGACACCGTATCATTTTGTAGAGAACGAGAAGAACCAAAAGGGCGAGCGCCGCGTCGGTCTAGGGACAATGGGACTTGCCGAGTTGATGATCAAACTCGAAATTCGTTATGGCTCGCCAGAGTCGCTCGGATTCCTTGATAAATTATACGGTTTTATGGCCAAAGAAGCGTACCTGGCTTCAGCTGATATCGCCGAAGAGAAGGGTACGTTCGGTCACTATGATGGCGACAAATTCTTGAAATCAGGCTTCATGAAAAATATGGTCAAAACGTATCCAGAAGTCGGCATGGCGATTAAGAAAAAAGGAATGCGTAATGTCACTGTTATTACCCAAGCACCTACCGGTAGTACAGGTACGATGGTAGGAACGTCGACGGGGATTGAACCCTATTTTGCTTTTGAATATTTCCGCCAAAGTCGTCTGGGCTATGACAAGCAGTTTGTACCGATCGCGAAGGATTGGATGGACAATAACCCGGGCAAAGAATTGCCTCCGCATTTCGTCACTTCGATGGATTTGAGTGCAGAGGATCATATTCGAGCGCAAGCCGCGATTCAACGTTGGGTTGACAGCTCCATTTCGAAGACGGCTAACTGCCCGTCCGATTTCACCGTCGAAGAGACGAAAAATTTATACGAATTAGCATTCGATCTTGGATGTAAAGGCGTAACCATTTACCGCGACGGAAGTCGTGATGTTCAAGTATTGTCGACTGAGAAGAAGGAAGACAAAAAAGAAGAGGTCGCCAAAGTTGCTGAGGCAGCGGTAGTTGATCTTGCAGCTGCGTTACCGGTTAATGTTGACGAGCAAACAAGAGAAGTGTTTGATAAACAATACAAGAGCCGTCCGCAAATTTTGCGTGGCGCCACATACAAAGTGAACACGCCACTTGGTATGGCTTACATCACCATTAACGATCTTGATGGTGTGCCAAGTGAGATTTTCCTCATCGTGGGTAAAGCAGGATCGGATGTATTTGCAATGTCTGAAGCGCTTGGCCGTGTTTGCTCGTTGTTCCTACGCTATGGTGAGCATGGTAACAAAGTGCAGTTGCTGATCAAGCATCTAAAAGGCATTGGTGGATCGGGTTCCGTTGGATTCGGAGCAAACCGCGTGGAGTCCATCGCAGATGCTGTGGCGAAAGCTCTGGAGCTTCACAGTGAAGCTACAACCGTTGCAAGTTCGGCTAGCGCTATTGAAGCTCCCGAACCAGCGTATGTACCGTCGTCGTCCACCAACGTAACGGCTGGCAAATCTGCAACACCTGTGAAGATTAAAGACTTGTGCCCATCGTGTGGTTCAGCTTCACTAGTTAGTACCGAAGGATGCAAAACGTGCACTAATTGTGGATATAGCAAGTGCTCGTAATAAAGGACAAGCCAGGGCGAGAATCATCTTCGATTCTGGCTTTTTCTTTTTTTTTAGAGGAAATTAATTTAGATCGTCGAAATTATCCATAATATGAAATGCATGAACCATTTGTCATGAAAAGAGGTTGTAGCTATGAGGACGAATCGAATCGCAACTTACGGTTATTTATTAGGAATTGTTTCGTTGCTTGCGGCGTCGATTTACTTTTTTGCATCGAATTGGGCAGGATTGTCGCATCCGGTTAAATTGGGACTTGGCGTCGTATTGCCGCTGGTATTTTATGCAATTGCCGCGATTTGCGCATACCGCAACTGGAATTTATTTCTATCGGATCTGTTCCTCGTTGCTGGATGTGTGTCGTTCGGCGCCTCAATCGCTGTAATTGGACAAACATACAATTCGCACGCAGATAGCTACATGCTGTTCTTGTTATGGTCGATTCCTGCATTGTTGTTTAGTTTAGTGAAAAGATCGGCGCCTTTCTTTGTCATCACTTATGCTTTGATCCATGCGACTGCGCTCGCCGCGTTTCGACCATCATCGATTTGGATTCAGCGAACGGACTTCCAAGAGACATTATTTTATTTGGCTTTGGGGCTATTTAATGTATTGCTTTTCATCCTTATGGAACGCTATCGCTGGCCTATTCGTATTCTGGCTTTTGTTAGTTTTGCCGTAGCGCAGGTTAACTTCCTTGTTTTAGCCGATTCGCATGCAAGGGACTATGGGGTTTGGTTTAATGTGCTACCGATTGTTACATTATCGTTTGCGATTTGGTATTTTCTCCGTCGTCGTTTCGATCAAAGCTTGCTATTGTTGACTAGTTTGTTCGTATCCATTTTTGCGATCGTCAAATTTATTGAGATTGTTCGTTATTTTGATAAGT
>JBILCE010000218.1:0-2642 GCA_044353305.1 Paenibacillus sp. | reverse complement strand
ATCGATAGATACTTTGCTTCACATCTCCCACCATAAATCGATTGCCTGCTCCATCTCTAGAAAGAAGCGACAAAATCATCTCTTGAACATGGTTCGTATCTTGATATTCATCAAGCAAAATCTCCAAGAACTGTTCCCGA
Organism: Paenibacillus sp.; assembly: GCA_044353305.1. Classification (GTDB taxonomy): domain Bacteria; phylum Bacillota; class Bacilli; order Paenibacillales; family NBRC-103111; genus JBILCE01. Next base: position 2,502 of record JBILCE010000218.1, on the reverse strand, counting down.
TATTGCAAGGCAATAGCGGACGGACGCCACTCGCCTGGTACACAAGTAGGATCACGCAAAATGGCTAACGTATCATGCTCTAAATCAGAAAAATCAACGAGCCCTTTTTCCCGCTTGGCCATCAAGAAACGCTCCCCAAAACGGTTAACTACTTCAACAAGCATATGCATAAGCGGTGCCATCTGGAGAAGTTCCTTCATAAAATCATCCGGGTGCCTGCTAAAAAATAGATCTTGATTTTTTTTGAGGAGCTTTTTAGCCGAATCGCGTAAATCTTTGATTTTCTCCTGAATTTGGGGGTCAAATTCTTCTTTTTTTGGAGTAGTTAATCTTCCAAAGTCTATCAGTTGACAGGCATAGTAGAGTTGTCCCCACCCCTCTTCTGCTGCTTGCAACAAGCTCTCAGCGAGTTCCACATTAAGCTGTAATGTTTTTGCGTAGGAAGATGGCGCCGCAGGATCGCTACAGAGTGTGAGCGCTTGTTGCAACATGTCCTGGACAGCCTTGAGCTCAATCTGTATATCTGGTAATAACCATTTAAATAGACGATGTTGTGCGGTAGGATCACGATTTTCAAAGGCAACAACCATTTGCTCCAACCAAAGCCTAGGTTCTGGCTGACTACAAGATGCTTCATAAATGTTCAGCACCTGGTCCATAAATTTCTTGTCATCGGCACGTCCGCCGTTAAACCATTCCACCAACGTCCAGAATGGGGAATCGTCGGCACTGGTTGCATAATACTGCTCCAGCACATCCTCCAGCGCTTCCTGTTGAAGCAACTGTGCTTCAATTTCGTTGGCAATGCGAAAGCCTGGTTCGAGCGGGAGTGCATGAACGTTACGCTTGACCAGTTCCAGACAGAACGAATGTAGTGTCATTATCGAGGCACGGCCAATCAGCGCAAGCTGTCGACGAAGATGATCAGAACCGCCAGAATCGAGTAACGCCTTCTCTAAGGCGATACGAATCCGTTCGCGCATTTCCGATGCGGCTGCTTTCGTGAACGTCGCGACCAAGATTCGATCGACATCAAGTGGATCCGTTTCATCACTTATTCGTCTAATAATTCGCTCCACGAGCACGGCTGTCTTACCTGAACCAGCGGCGGCCGCGACAAGTGTATTTTGCCCTCGAACTGCAATCGCTTGCCACTGATCATCCGTCCACGTACTTCCCGGCGGCTTGGGTTGCATCGTTTCTGTTGTCATTTTACACTTCATCCCCCATGACTTTCATGCGCAAACCAGTAGGCGATGCGCCTTGCGCCGCTTCCGAAACAGCCTGCCACACCCATTCTCGATCTGGGTGCGCTAACGTTTGAAATTGATTGCCTGGCGCTAAACGGTCAAATGCACAGACTGGTTTATATGAACAAAAGGTACAAGGTGTCTCTTTATTCATCTGATATGGCGTAATCGAGACGTTCCCGTCCGTCAAGTCGGTGCCAATTTGCTTCACAACCCGTCGCAAATAGCCACGAAGACTGTCCCATTGCGCATCCGTTGCCACAAAGCTCTTCTTCTTAAACATCCCTTCCTTAGTCAAGGTAATGGGAATCAGATCGGAAGTTTTCAGTTCACCCTCAAAACGTTGATCCATCAGCTGGACCGTCTGCACATCTGCACGGACCAGTCCCAGCAATTTTAACTTTTTGCGCACCTCTTTCGTCGCTTTCTCAGGCTCTAATGCAATCTTCGTCTGGACCAATGGATAATGCACATGATAATAAAATACACCCGCTGCCAGCGCAGGTCGACCAAGCCAACGTTCCGCATGGGTCATCAGTACATCTAGGTACGTTATCATTTGAAGGGATAATCCATGATAGATTTTGCTTAACTGAATCCGCTGTTCACTTGATTTATAATCAATTAAACGAAGGAGCAATCCATGGTCAGACTCAGCTACATCAACGCGGTCTATCCTCCCGACGATGTCCATCTTCCTGCCATTCGGCAACGAATACGTCAATGCAGGCAACGGTTCTTTAGGGCCAAAGCCTAGTTCTAGACCAACCGGAACAAAGGTACTGTACTTTGCGTGATCCAGAAGGGATTCTGCTACCCGGCGCACCACATTCTTTAATTTGGCAGAAATGTATTGATATCGCGACGAGCTTAACAAAATCTCGCTTTGCAGTCGAGGCGCAAGGGAATCGATCGCTGCAGATGCGGCAATAGCAAGTTGTTGCTCGTTAGGAACACTTCCGTTGGCGATATCCGTATATAGTTGCTGCACGATTATTTTTAACGCAGCGTGGTATAGTTGACCCACTTCAGGCGATTCTAGTCTGTGAAGCTTTCGCTCTTTCAATCGAAGTCCGTGAGAAGCAAATTGCGAAAAAGGACATCGAACAAATCGTTCCATTCGGGACACACTGGTGGTAAAGTGGCTACCGTATAACGATAAGCTTGTCTCATAAGAAAGAGGCAATTCTTGGTTTCGGTAGGTTAACGATTGAATGACTTGCTCGAGACGATCACGACCTTGCTGATTTTG
>JBILCE010000219.1:0-2642 GCA_044353305.1 Paenibacillus sp. | reverse complement strand
GAAAAGTTCGTTTTTATGGTATAATTAATCGGAGTAGAGTGGTGCAGTATTCTAGTCAGTCTACCATTTCTGAAGGCGGGCCTAAAAATTCGCTAAAGGGCACATCGATGAAGTTCCTTGTGTTGGCTTTCGACGCCCAGTCGGGGGTTGATGCTGGGAGTTAAGGTTGAAGGGCGATCTGCAATGGCATGCGGGCGTTGACCCTTCTTCCGCGGAGGCCCAAGTGCGTGGCTTCTTGCATCTTCGGATGCACCGGCTACGGCTTGGGGTATGAACCTGCTAAGCGGATCTACTTTGTTTGGGCGGAATCTTCGTCCTGAATAAAGTGGACCTGTGAGCAGCGTAGCCTGCCTTGAGCGGAGCAGAGGGGATTACGGATGGTAGGAGCCCATTTTATCGGCCAATAAAACGGGAGCCGTATGCTGTATGAAATCTGATCTGCAAAAGAGGCTAAGAATTGGTTTAAAGACTGCTGAGGAAAACTCCTAGACTGTTCACGAAAGTGAAACTTCTTGAGGATTATAGTGTGGACTAAGTGGTAATCTAGTCTGACGTGTGGTAACGCCGTCAAGATGGGCATAATGGGAAACCGCCTTTCCGGCAACGGGGGGTGTTCTATCTGGGAAAACCTACTGGACCTATGCCACAGTGTTTACTCAGGAAGTTGCCACTCCATTATTTTTTAAGCCACGTAAAGAATGGTAGGCTAACTTCCACATGAAATTTTCAATCGTTCACTCTCTACGATGGGCTATATTCATATCGATTGCGACGTTTTTTCTCGCTGCTATATTTTCGGTTACAGCTACTGCAGTAATGGATGGCGCAACCGCAGCGATTGGCGTCTTGATCGTTTTTCTTTTAATTGCGAATGGTATTATTTTCGATATCATGGGTCTCGCTGCCGCTGCGGCAACAGAGACACCTTTACATGCAATGGCCTCAGAAAAAGTAAAGGGCGCTCGCCACGCCATCTCAATAGTGCGTAACGCCGATCGATTCTCCAACTTCTGTAACGACGTGATTGGAGATATATCAAGTGTTATAAGTGGGGCTGCAGGCGCAGCAGTCGTTTTTAAGCTAATATCTGGCTTCCAACAAAATGGGGACTTATTTGAAACAATAGTTACCATTGCTTTCTCAGCCACGGTATCTGCGTTAACGGTTGGCGGCAAAGCGTTAGGAAAATCAGTGGCCATTCATTATGCGAATCATATTGTGTTATGGATTGGAAAATTATTTTATCTGTTGGAGCACAAATTAGGGGTCAAGCTCTTCAGTCCGAATCGAACAGTGAAAAAACAAAACGGGAAGCGGGGCAACAAGCGTGCTCGAACTAATCAATCAGCCTGAAGACTTGAAAAAACGATCAATTAGTGAACTGGATATCGTGGCTAACGATATTCGTCAATTTCTGATTGAGCATTTATCGGTGACAGGTGGTCATTTGGCACCGAATTTAGGCGTTGTTGAACTTACGTTGGCCCTGCATTACCACTATAATAGTCCAGCAGACAAACTTATTTTTGATGTCGGTCATCAATCATATGTACATAAAATTTTGACAGGTCGCAAGGATCGATTCAACACTCTTCGTAAGTACAAAGGCCTTTGTGGCTTTATTAAGCGTGCGGAAAGCGAGCACGATGTGTGGGAAGCGGGACATAGTAGCACATCTCTATCCGCTGCAATAGGAATGGCTGTAGCCCGTGATATGAAGGGTGAGTCGAATAAGGTCATCCCGATTATTGGGGATGGTGCAATGACGGGTGGCATGGCGCTAGAAGCGCTTAATCATATCGGACATGAGAAGCGCAAAATGATGATCATTTTGAATGATAATGAAATGTCTATTGCACCTAATGTTGGAGCTTTGCACAACTATTTGTCAAAGATTCGTTCCGACAGGCACTATCTAAAGGCAAAAGAAGAATTGGAGCATCTCCTAAAGAAAATTCCTGCCATTGGCGGTACTCTTGCGAAGACTGCGGAAAGAGTGAAAGATAGCCTTAAATATTTGGTTGTGTCAGGTGTTCTGTTTGAGGAGCTTGGCCTAAAATATTTGGGTCCCATAGATGGTCACAATATTACGCAACTTTTAGATGCATTCCAACAAGCAGACAAAGTAAATGGTCCCGTCTTGGTACATGTCATTACGAAGAAGGGTAAAGGTTATGCACCAGCCGAAGCAGATTCTCACACGTGGCATGGGGCTCAAAGTTATAAGATAGAATCTGGCCAAATGGTCAAAGCCGCAGGTCCTCCTATGTATACGGAGGTGTTTGGAAATACGCTTATCGAATTGGCAGAGCAAGATTCGCGAATTATCGCTGTCACACCAGCAATGCCGGGCGGTTCGGGATTGTTGAAATTCGCTACTAAGTTTCCGAATCGCATGTTTGATGTAGGTATTGCCGAACAACATGCTGCAACGTTTTGTGCGGCTCTTGCTTTAGAAGGGATGAAGCCTGTATTTGCTGTTTATTCGACCTTCATGCAAAGGGCTTATGATCAAATTGTTCATGATATCTGTCGTCACGAAGCTAATGTAATATTTGCGATTGATAGAGCTGGTTTTGTCGGAGCTGACGGTGAGACGCATCAAGGCGTGTACGACATTGCTTACTTACGAAGCATTCCGA
>JBILCE010000248.1:0-2653 GCA_044353305.1 Paenibacillus sp. | reverse complement strand
AAAAATTGTGACTTGCGATTCCAATCAAGCACCTCATATTCGGGATGAACATCATTCAGGCTACCAAATAATGGCCACCAGACATTCTCGAGCAACAGTTTTTCGGCATAGTTGTGCCCTCTTTGCAACCGTCCTCTTCGTTCCCCTGAACGCAGCTCCAGATGGCGTTGCATAAATTCTTGATGCGCAGTTTCAAAATCCATCCTAACCCTAACCACCTCTCTTTTGGCAAAATAAAAGAACGTCCTTCACCATATCCGAACTGTGACCCCCAAGCTGGGCACTTTGCAAATCCGACCCTTTTCAAGGGCACAGTTCATATGGAGATAAAGGACGTTCTTCGTCTAACGTGATTATAGCACCAAAGCTAATTAGCGAAAATGAAGTTGTTTAGGTTCACCACAAATAGAGTTCCAGTCACACAAGCACATAACCAACATGCTACGCCTTATTCATAGCCCACACCAGCGTAATCGCGCAAGAGCTCGAGGAATGGTTGACCGTATTTGCCGAATTTGATTTCGCCCATCCCTTTGATCGCTTTCATAGCGACTGGACTTGTCGGGCATATTTCGCTCATTTCACGTAAGGTGCTATCTGGGAAAATAATATAAGGCGGCACCTTGTCGCGTTGAGCCAGCTCTTTGCGAAGTTCGCGCAATCGTTCGAACAGGCGGTCGTCGGACAAAGTGACTTCCATTTTTCGCGATACCTTCATATATACGCTAATTCGGCCTTGGAGCACTTGGGCCGCTCCATCTTGTAACTTGACGACGGGGTATTGCCCTTCGGTGAGGCAGAGGTACCCTTCCGCTACCAGCACATTAATGATGTCGCTGATTTCTTTCTCCGTTCGATTACGCATAAGCCCGTAGGTGGGTAACGTGTCGAATTGATACTGCTTGATTTTTTGGCTCCCCGACCCTTTTAAAACCGCTGCGACCATCGAAATCCCGAACCGTTCCCTCATTCGCTTAATGCAGGAAAAAATTTTTTGCGCCTCCACGGTAATGTCGATCGATTCGCGCTCATCTTTGCAGCTGCTACAATTGTTGCAAGGAGCTACTTCGTCGGTCTCTCCGAAATAGTGGAGGATGGCGTTGCGCAAACATTTGGGGGAGTAGCAGAAGTCGACCATCGATTGAAGCTTTTTATACTCGTTTGCTTTTAGATCGGGTTCCAGCTGACTTTGTTCAATGAAAAATTTCTGCATCAATATATCCTGCGCACCAAATAGCAGCATACACTCGCTCGGTTCCCCGTCTCGTCCTGCCCGACCTGCTTCTTGATAGTAAGCTTCCATGTTTTTCGGCATGTTGTGGTGGATGACGTAGCGGACGTTCGACTTGTCGATGCCCATTCCAAAAGCGTTCGTCGCCACCATGACGTGAATATCGTCATAGAGGAACGCATCCTGGGCAGCGGTCCGATCGTCGTCGGTCATCCCGGCATGATACTTGCCGACCGGGACGCCTTGCTTGCGAAGCAACTCGCACAACTCCTCCACCTCGCGTCGCGTGGCCGCATAGACGATGCCAGGTTGCTGCGGATGCGCCTTTACATAGCGCGTGATGAAATCGCGCTTGTTCTCGCCGCGTAGCACCGTCAGCGTCAGGTTATCCCGCGCGAAGCCGGTGATATGCACCGCCGGTGTCCGCAGCTGGAGCAAGTCGACGATGTCGCGCTTGACCTCCGGCGTTGCGGTCGCGGTGAAGGCGGCGACGATCGGCCGCTCGGGCCGCTCGGCGATGAATGGCGCAATCGCGCGGTAGCTGGGGCGGAAGTCGTGGCCCCATTGCGAGACGCAGTGCGCTTCATCGACCGCGACGAGCGGGATCGTTAGCTGGCGCATTGCCTTGCGGAAGCTGTCCGATTCGAGCCGCTCCGGCGCGACATAGAGCAGCTTCAGCCGCCCTTGCGCCGCATCGGCGAGACGCTGGCGCACTTCTGCCGCGGACAGTGTGCTGTTGATCGACGCAGCCGCGATTCCTACGGTGGCGAGCGCGTCGACTTGGTCTTTCATCAGCGAGATCAGCGGCGAGATGACAAGCGTCAATCCCGGCAACGTCATCGCTGGGATTTGGAAGCAGATTGATTTGCCGCCACCGGTCGGCATAATGCCTAGGGTGTCGTGGCGCTCAAGCAAGCTACGAATAATATCGTGTTGACCGGGCCGGAACGAAGCGTAACCGAAGTATTGTTGGAGAAGACGTTGAGCGTCGAAGAACATAGGGCACCTCTATATGTTGTGAAAAATAGCAGGACATCAACGATTACTCTATTCATTGTACGACCTTATGTCGAACCGTGCAAAACTTTCTCTTACTCTCCGTGTATAATTTTTGTATAATATTTAATGAAGAAGAAGGGGGCTACATGACGTGATTTTATTTATGCATCGCCGCGATTTACGTGATCGTGATATGGCGGCATTTGATTATATGGCGAAGCGCAATCTGCCAAGTTTACATGTGCTTGTGCTTGATCCATTCCTCTTAAAGCATGGGCGCGAGAATGAGCATAGCGGACGCAATTTTTTACAACATGTTGTTCGACTCCAGAAGTTGTACGCCGAGGCGGGGCAGAAGCTACACCTGTTATATGGCGAGCCGGCCGAGGTGTTAGAGCGACTGCTCGAATGCCATCCTCTGGA
>JBILCE010000217.1:0-2653 GCA_044353305.1 Paenibacillus sp. | reverse complement strand
AATTCACGGTAATCTTGCTCAGATGTAGCCTGTGTTCCGGCCAGAACGTGGTGATGCCATAACGCAAATAGTACGAGAGCTGTTTCATCTTCTTGGATTGCAAACTGCTTCTCGCCTTTGGCATTAATCCATGGGTGCCAACTCGACCCAACTGTACTATCTGGATTGTATTTGTGGAAAATAAATCCTTCGCGCGATAGTCCCTTTTTGCAAAAATCAAAAAACGTCCGTGTTAGACTATCATAGCCCGAACGATCCAGCACATGAGCAATCAATGCACCGTCTCTTGGCCACATGTATGAATACGTATCTTTCGCAAATTTCAATGTATCTGAGTCATTGGCAGCCATAATGGCACCACGATTGTCCATATTCGTCCGAATCGTGAGTAAACTTCGCTTATAGGCGGTGGCTATCCGCTCCGGCAATATAGATAAATCATGACGATCTTTGCCAACCCACGCAGTCCAATAATCGTTTGTTCGTTGCAACCATGCCTGTGGTGACTCCGTTCGGACCAACTTCTCCATCTTTACAATATCTTCATGAGTTCGACCAAAGCATACCCAAAACCAGCATACCTGCTCGCTTTGACCTGCCACCTTAACCTCTCTCTCAATCGTTCCATCAATCGAACCTTGGGATATCGCATTCCCACTCAGATTTCCATCTTCTGCGTCTCTCCATGTGCCTTCAAGACCACTAATTTCCTTCTGACCACAAGCATAGCCGCTTGGTTCAAACGTTGCCTGGCCCTCCGCTTGGCAAGACATCGATACATAACGCCGACTTTTGTAAAACACCAACGAACGAAGGTCTGGGTCAAAATAAACCGTGTCTCCCACAGCGAGCCCGTATAAATGAAGATCAAGATGAAAAAATAGCTTAAACAATCGCTCCGTATCGCGATTATTTCGTATAATTACCTTTCGTAGAAATACATTCTGCTGAACATCGACACCGTCATGGATCGTCATTTGAACACCAAACGGATGATGTGTTCCATTTATATTGGTCACAAGCGAGTCTGGCAGATAGGCTGTTTTTTTAACAAACGTGGGATCATCAATCCAAAAAAAACCTTCCTCTGTCCACATCCCAAAGTGCGATAAATGATCTGTTCCATGATTTTCTTGACCTACGTGGGGGAAGTACATATCGCGAATGTTGTAACCGGAATCGAAATTGATTAATAAATTGCCATTACCAATCGGGAAATCTCTAGCCATAAAACCTTATCCTCCTTTCACTCTCCCTATACCGTTCCCCAAACCAAAAATGCTCATGCGAAATAATAAGATTTGCTCCAATACGAAACCTTTTGATGTTTTTTACGTTAGATGTAAGAACACGAATCATGACGAATAATAATGTTCAAGACGAAAGGAACTATCATAGATATGGAAGAATTCCAAACGGTGGGGAAAAGACCCAGATCAACAAGACATAAACGAATTATAGTTAGCACATTCCTCTACACTGTTATCAGCGGGTTTGCACTCGTTACCATATTTGCTTGTTGGTTCTTCTTTACCCCGTCCGGAACGGAGCTACGCAACGTCGCAGCAGATACTCTAATCACGACACAACACCGCTCATGGGCTAAATATTTGATTGGTTCCAGCGAGTTGGACAACCGTGTGAAGGAATATTGGAGTCGCTTCGACCAATATGCGGAGGGTGTTGTTAAAGTAGAACCGGTGATCACGCCTATAAACGCTCAAAAGTCGCGACCGCTTGTAGAAGTTGAGCAAATTGAGGGGAAAAACTACAAAGGATATATTTTGAAAATTCACGATCCAAAGAAGCTCCGCATAGTTGTTCCCGAAAAATATGGCAAAGGCGAGAAAGTCTCCAGCATGGTAAAGCGAACGGGGGCAATTGCTGGCGTAAACGGCGGCGGATTTGTTGATCCCGAATGGAAAGGCAATGGATTCCAACCAGCTGGAATTGTTATGTCTGGTGGTAAAATCTACTATCTGGACTCTGGTATGGATGTTCCTTTACACGTTGTTGGGATTGATAAACAAGGAAAAATGATTTCAGGTAAATTTTCACCAAATCAATTATTGAAGATGGAAATGTCGGAGGCAGTTACGTTTTCTCCACGCTTTATCGTCAATGGGGTAGGTCAAATTAAAAGTGAGGCGGAAGGCTGGGGTATTGCGCCTAGAACGAGTATGGCACAGACAGCAGATGGCACGATTTTATTCGCAATCATTGATGGACGCCAACCTGGCCACAGTATTGGGGTATCGCTTTATGAAGTACAACGAATTTTCCTTGAACGTGGAGCTATTATTGCGGCAAACCTTGATGGAGGTTCATCAACTGTTCTAGTCAAGGACAACAAAATTATGAATAGACCGTCTAGCGAATATGGTGAACGATATTTGCCAACTGCATGGTTGGTATTTAATGATCCATCTATTATAATAAAGAACATATGGGAAGGTGTAGATCCAAGAAAGATCGACCCATCGAAGTGGTAATCGTAATTATATCGATGTGGTAGCCAAGGAGGAAATGGAATGAATCGCGAGCAAGGAATGGCGGAATTAGGTCGAACGAGAATTGTCGCCATTGTGAGGGGCGTAGAAGAGAAGGATATTATCCAAGTAGGAGAGGCTCTTTTAGCAGGTGGCATTACTGT
>JBILCE010000236.1:0-2677 GCA_044353305.1 Paenibacillus sp. | reverse complement strand
ACGGATATTAGCTGTAAAAGGAGATATGCAATTTACGTCCTCGATGGTCGGGATCTACTCAAATTTAACTAATCATATGACAGAGAATGGATTGCAAATTGTTATGTTTACCCACTCCGATCCGGAGGTTTGGGCTCAACTAGCACTTATCATGTGGAAATCCGGACTAAAAGTAACTGCTGCGTGGAACGTAGCAACGGAAACAGATTCAACTGGATACAAAGAAGGCAACTATGTCAAAGGTACCGTACTATTAGTATTAAGAAAACAAACGGTTAACGAAACGGCCTATTTAGACGAGATCAATGGAGATATCAAATCTGAGGTCAGAGCCCAAATTGAGTCGATGCAAGCTCTAGACGACAAGGAGGAGCCTAATTTCTCCGATCCCGACTATGTTCTTGCGGCATATGCGGCGTCTCTTAAAGTGTTGACAGCCTATAAAAAAATCGGTGAACTTGACCTTGATTATGAGTTGGATTTAGCTATTAACAATCCATCCAAATCACAAGTGGTGAAGATTATTGAAAATGCGAAAAAAACAGCATATGACTGCATCATCCCTACCGAATTTGATAGTTACAGCTGGAAGGATCTCACCCCTGCCGAACGATTCTATATTAAAGGTTTAGAAGCAGAGAAACATAATAATTATCAGATCTCTACTTACCAAGAGTATGCAAGAGGCTTCTCCATTGGCTCTTATGGTCAATTAATGGCGAATGAGAGAGCAAATACTGCTCGACTAAAAACACCAGAAGAGTTCGCCATGCGCTCCATCAGCGATACGCCTGATTTTGAAAAGTCTATCTTAAGAACAGTTCTTGCTGCGATATATATATCTATCAAGGAAGATGGTGTTCCAGAGAAAGGGCTTTATCATATCAGAAATCAAGTAGTCGATTACTGGGGACATAGGGATATGATCAAACAGCTACTTTCCTATATGAGAGATACAAGAAATATTGAGAACATGATGCATTGGAAGGATAGCGCTGAGATGGCCGATCATCTCTATGTATTGGTAGATAACGATCACATCTAGTAGGAAGTGGGTGAGCCTATGATCAACAGATATTCTTCTAGACGAAGCAAACTTAGTCACGCTTTCTTGAATGAAAAACTAAAGAATGCTGTTGGTTATGATCGAATTGCTGGCTATTTTTGCTCATCCATTCTAGAGATTGCAGGGGAAAGCATTGAACAGATTTCGGGGATCACCCGTATTGTCTGCAATTCAACCTTGAACGCTGAGGATGTTAAAGTTGCTTCTTATGCAAAGTTGAAGATGAAGCAGGAGTGGTGTGAATTCCTTCCGGAAGAGAAGTATGCCGATGAATTATCAGCAACTAGGCTGAAAAAATTATACGACTTACTATCCTCTGGGAAGCTTGCCGTGAAGGTGATTCCTGACGAAATATTCGGTCTTATGCACGGTAAAGCGGGGGTCATTACCTATCATGATGGGAGCAAGACTTCGTTCCTAGGCAGTATCAATGAGACGAAAAGTGCCTATACCGTCAATTACGAGATGCTATGGGAAGATGATAGTGATGAAGCTATTGATTGGGTTCAACAAGAATTTGATTTCTTCTGGAATAGCCGGTATGCGGTGAATCTCAGCGATTTTATTATCTCCGATATGGAGAGAATTGCTAAGCGCACCGTGATTCCGCTTAAAGATTGGAGAGAAGACAGCGGGGATGCTGTTCCAGCCGTTGCCGTAGAAGAACCGGTTTATCGACGGGAATTTGGCCTTTGGGAGCATCAAAAATATTTTGTCGAACTAGCTTTCAGAGAGCATAAGCAAAAAGGCGGGGCTCGGTTCTTGTTGGCAGATATGGTTGGGTTAGGGAAGACAATTCAATTAGCCATGTCTGCAAAGCTGATGGCATTATATGGGGATAAGCCTATTCTAATAATCGTCCCTAAGACATTAACCTATCAGTGGCAAGATGAACTAAAGACCTTACTCGATATGCCGAGCGCGGTTTGGACGGGTAGAGGGTGGTTAGATGAGAGTGGTTACGAATATCCTACTGATGGCGTCCGGGGTATTCTGAGATGTCCAAGAAAGGTAGGCATTATCTCCCAGGGCTTGATTACTCGAAAGTCCGAAGCGTCCGAATTACTTAAACAATTGAAATATGAATGTGTCATTCTAGACGAAGCCCATCGGGCTAGAAGAAGCAATCCTGGTAAGGACCCCGATCTTCACAAAGCGCAACCGAACAATCTTCTCGCTTTCTTAAATGAAATTACTTTACAGACCAAAAGTTTATTATTAGCAACGGCAACTCCTGTACAGATCAATCCGATTGAAGTTTTCGATTTAGTGAACGCCCTTGCTTTACCTAACGATGCTGTAAAAGTACTAGGGGATAAACATAGTATTTGGAGAAAGAGACCACAAAGTGCATTGCATTTTGTCGCAGGGAATGAATCAATCCCTTCGCTGGAATCAGAAATGTGGGAGATTGTCAGAAATCCTTTTCCCCAGAAGAGTGAGAATAACCGAAGGATTGCCATTATTCGTGATCAATTAGATCTCTCAGACGAAATGTCAGTGTTACCACAAGATTTATATAATCAGCTGCGCCTTGCACAAAAACAAAAAATTAAAGAGCTTTATTTCGACGACAACTTTATCGAAAACCACAACCCATATATTCGGACT
>JBILCE010000026.1:0-8327 GCA_044353305.1 Paenibacillus sp. | reverse complement strand
GCAAACCTAATATTACCACATAGCTAGAAAAAAGACAACGCAGAATTGATCCAATGTACCGGATCAAGCTGGTTGTCTTATTATTCCGAGCTTACTTAAAGTTACGCAAGTTGTAGAATGCCTTCTTACCCGCATATTGAGCAACATCGCCCAATTGGTCTTCGATGCGAAGCAATTGGTTATACTTTGCTACGCGGTCAGTACGGGAAGGTGCGCCGGTTTTGATCTGTCCTGCATTCGTCGCCACAGCGATATCGGCGATCGTGCTGTCTTCGCTTTCGCCAGAACGGTGTGAGATAACGGCAGTATAACCTGCGCGCTTCGCCATTTCGATAGCATCGAACGTCTCCGTTAGGGAACCGATTTGGTTAACTTTGATCAAGATCGAATTGCCGATTCCTTGCTCAATACCAGTTGATAAACGCTCAGTGTTGGTCACGAACAGATCGTCGCCTACGAGCTGCACTTTGCCGCCCAGACGCTCAGTCAACAACTTCCAACCTTCCCAATCATCTTCTGAGCAACCATCTTCGATGGTGATGATCGGGTATTTCTCTGCCCATGATGCAAGAAGGTCAACAAACTCAGCCGGTGTGAAGGACTTTCCTTCTCCTTCGAGGTGGTATTTGCCATCTTTGAAAAATTCTGTCGAAGCAACGTCCATTCCTAGGAATACATCGACACCTGGCTTGTATCCTGCGCGTTCGATAGCGGAAATAATAGTCGTAATGGCTTCCTCGTTGGAACCTAAGTTTGGTGCGAAACCACCTTCGTCACCTACTGCAGTGTTAAGGCCTTTTTCCTTCAAAACAGCTTTCAGGCTGTGAAAAATTTCCGTACCTGTCCGAAGCGCTTCTCCAAACGTAGCTGCGCCTACCGGTAACACCATGAATTCCTGCACATCTACGTTGTTATCAGCGTGTGCACCACCGTTTACGATGTTCATCATAGGTACTGGTAATGCTTTTGCGTTGAAACCACCAAGGTATACATACAGAGGAACATCCAATGCATCTGCAGCGGCACGAGCAACTGCCATGGACACAGCAAGTATAGCATTCGCACCAAGTTTACCTTTGTTCGGTGTACCGTCAAGGGCGATCATTTTATTGTCAATGCCAACTTGGTCAAGTGCGTTCTCACCAATAATTTCAGGTGCAATAATATCGTTAACATTGGCTACTGCTTTCAATACACCCTTACCTAGGTAACGGTTCTTGTCGCCGTCGCGAAGCTCAACGGCTTCGTATGCGCCTGTTGAAGCACCCGACGGAACGATCGCGCGGCCACGACCACCGGATTCGAGGAATACTTCAACTTCTACTGTTGGGTTACCGCGGGAGTCGAGCACTTCGCGTGCATAAACATTTGTAATCATTGTCATGATTCGGAACACTCCTTAGAAATAGGATTAGTTAATGATTGTTTGACCTGTCATTTCAGCTGGCTTTGCAACACCGAGCAAGTTGAGTACTGTCGGAGCGATGTCAGCAAGAATACCGTCATTTCTTAGTGTAACAGAAGATTGCGTTACGATAAAAGGAACCGGATTTGTCGTATGTGCGGTATTCCGTGATCCATCCGCATTCGTCACGACGTCTGCATTGCCATGGTCGGCCGTGATGAGCGCTACGCCACCTTTAGCAAGAACGGCTTCGACAACTTGACCGAGACATTCGTCGGTCGCTTCGACTGCTTTTATAGTCGGTTCGAGCAGACCCGAATGACCGACCATATCAGGGTTAGCGAAGTTTAAAATAATGACATCATGCTGATCCGATTCAATCTCACGAACCGTTGATGCTGCTAATTCATAAGCGCTCATCTCTGGTTGCAAATCGTAAGTTGCCACCTTCGGCGAATTGATCAGCACCCTTTTTTCACCAGGCAATTCGACATCCCGACCCCCACTGAAAAAGAATGTGACGTGAGGGTACTTCTCTGTCTCGGCCGTACGCAATTGCTTTAGACCGTTCTGAGCGAGCACTTCGCCTAGGGTATTGTCTAGATTCTTCGGTTTATACGCAACATACCCTCCGACCGTTTCACTGAACAAGGTCAGACATACGTAATACAAGTCCTTGGGTGCATGGTCGCCGCGGTCGAATCCACGAAAATCTTCATTCATAAACACCTGAGATAATTGGATGGCACGGTCTGGTCGGAAGTTGAAGAACACCACAGCATCGCCGCTTTCCACAAGTCCAACTGGCTTGCCCTGGGAGTCTACGATCACTGTCGGCATAACGAACTCGTCAAATACCGACTTCTCATAGGAATCGATGACTGCCTGCATAGGGTCAGTATATTGTGGGCCGTCTGCGTAAACCATAGCACGATATGACTTTTCTACTCGCTCCCAACGCTTATCGCGGTCCATTGCGTAGTAACGACCTTGCACGGTGGCAATGCGGCCCACGCGAACTTCAGCGATCTTGGCTTGCAGTTGAGCCATAAACCCTTTGGCACTGTCAGGTGCTACGTCACGGCCATCCAAAAACGCATGGATGTATACCTCGTCGAATTGCTCCTTTTTACACAAATCAAGCATGGCAAAAAGGTGTGAAATGTGGCTATGCACCCCACCGTCAGATAGTAAACCGTAGAGATGTAGCTTTTTTCCATTTGTCTTCGCGTGACGTACTGCACCGAGCAACGTCTCATTGTTGTGAAACTCTCCATCTCGAATCGACTTCGAAATGCGAGTTAGGTCTTGATAAACCGTTCGACCAGCGCCAATGTTCAAGTGTCCCACTTCCGAGTTACCCATCTGTCCTTCTGGTAATCCGACTGCCTCGCCGCATGCTGTTAACGTAGTATGAGGATAGGTCGCCCAATACTTGTCGTAGTTCGGCTTATGTGCTTGTGCAACCGCGTTGCCTTGAACGTCTCCGCGAAGGCCAAAACCATCTAGAATAATAAGCGCTACCGGTTTCGGTCTGGACATGCTTACTTCGCCCCTTCAACTAGCTGGATGTAAGAGGCAGGCTCCAAACTCGCACCGCCTACTAGAGCCCCGTCGATGTCGGACATGCCCATGTATTCGGCGATGTTGTTCGGCTTTACGCTTCCGCCGTATTGAATGCGAATCGCTGCTGCCACTTGCGCGCCAAATTGTCCAGCCACGAGTTCGCGAATGTACGCGATGACTTCGTTAGCATCAGCAGATGTCGAAGACTTGCCTGTACCAATCGCCCAGATCGGTTCATACGCAATAACCGTCGCCGCTGCCTGCTCACCTGTCAGACCCGCTAATGCCGCTTCCGTCTGAACTTTGCACACAGTTTTTGTCGAACCTGCTTCACGCTCTTCCAATTTCTCGCCTACGCAGACGATAGGCAGGATCCCGTGTTTGAATGCCGCATGCACTTTTTTGTTTACCACTTCATCTGTTTCGGCAAAATAAGCACGACGCTCGGAGTGTCCAATAATGACATAGTCTACGCCAAGATCTTTCAACATCACGCCGCTAATTTCACCAGTGAATGCACCACTGTCTTCAAAGTGGAGGTTTTGTGCGCCAATTTTCAGCGTTGTCCCTTTCACTGCTTCGACAAGTGCTGGCAAGTTAGTAAATGGAGCGCAAATAACGCTTTCTACCCCATCTACTTCTGCCTTTCCTTTTACCGCTTCTACGAACTCACGTGCTTCCCCAACGGTTTTGAACATTTTCCAGTTACCTGCAATAATCGGCTTTCTGCTCACCAAGGCTACCTCCTCATCTTCAAGTCATCAATTGATGACATAGCTGTGTATACTCGCTTGTGCTTACTTATCGTTTAATGCAACAACGCCAGGAAGTACCTTGCCTTCCATAAACTCAAGAGACGCCCCGCCGCCCGTGGACACATGGTCCATTTTGTCTGCTATGCCAAATTTCTCTGCAGCAGCAGCTGAATCTCCGCCACCTAAGACGGTATAACCTGATGTATGTGCACATGCTTGTGCCACAGCGCGAGTTCCGTGTGAGAACGGCTCTATCTCGAACACACCCATCGGTCCGTTCCAGACAACTAGCTTCGATTTGGCAATGACATCTGCGTAAATTTCGCGCGTTTTCGGCCCAATGTCAATTCCTTCCCAATCTGCAGGAATTCCATCAATGCCAACCACTTTCGTATTCGCTGTTGGACTGAAATCATCCGTCACGACAATATCGACCGGCAAAAGGAAATTAACGCCCTTTGCTTTTGCACGATTAATAAATTCTAAAGCGAGATCTAACTTCGTATTGTCGACCAATGATTTACCAATTTCATATCCTTGCGCTTTCAGGAAGGTATAACTAAGTCCGCCACCAATCAGCACGTTATCAGCGATATTTAGAAGATTCTCAATGACAGCAATTTTATCTTTTACTTTTGCACCACCCACGATTGAAGTGAATGGACGTTCTGGATTGCTAAGAGCTTTGCCTAGCACATCAAGTTCTTTTTCCATCAAAAGTCCGGAAACGGCCGGCAGATGGTGTGCAATTCCTTCGGTCGAAGCATGTGCACGGTGAGCCGCTCCAAAAGCATCATTCACATACAAATCCGCTAGTTCAGCAAAAGCTTTTGCCAGTTCCGGATCATTCGACTCCTCACCTGGGTAAAAGCGTACATTTTCGAGCAAGAGTACGTCTCCCTCGTTCATGTTTGCAATCTGAGCTTTCACTGTGTCACCAATCGCCTCGTCGGCTTTGGCTACCGGTTTGCCAAGCAATTGCGATAATCGCGTCGCTGCTGGTGTCAGACGCAGTTCTTCAACCACTTCGCCTTTCGGGCGGCCAAGATGGCTCGCAAGAATGACTTTAGCACCACGTTCAATTAAATATTGGATCGTCGGTACTGTTTCACGAATTCGTGTATCATCAGTTATCGCACCGTTCTCGAGCGGCACGTTGAAATCGACACGCATAAACACCTTTTTACCGGCTACTTGCACATCGCGAACACTTTTCTTGTTCATTCGAATTCCTCCTTCAAAGTCAAAAATGGCTATTAAGGCAAAGAGGGAGAAGCAGCCGAAACGAAGCCCCGGCCTTATCTCCCTTTTCTTAGATGCTTTGCTTTCTTATAGACCCTTTTTTGCGATGTATGCAGCAAGATCGACTACGCGATTCGAATAGCCCCACTCGTTGTCATACCATGAAACGACTTTCACCATGTTACCTTCAACAACCATTGTCGACAGAGCATCGATCGTCGAGGACGCAGGGTCACTGTTATAGTCGCTCGATACGAGCGGCTCGTCGGAGTAGTTCAAGATACCTTTAAGTGGGCCTTCTGCAGCTTCTTTCAATACTGCGTTAACTTCGTCCGCGGTAACCGATACTTTTAACTCAGCTACTAGGTCGGTTAGGGAAACGTTCTTCATAGGAACGCGCATAGCCATACCGTTCAACTTACCTTTGAGCTCTGGCAATACGAGGCCGATCGCTTTCGCAGCACCAGTTGTAGAAGGGATAATGTTCTCTGCGGCAGCGCGAGCGCGACGCAGGTCCTTGTGAGGAAGGTCAAGTACTTGCTGGTCATTCGTGTAAGAGTGAACAGTAGTCATCATACCTTTAACGATTCCGAATTTATCGTTTAACACTTTTGCAAAAGGAGCTAAGCAGTTTGTCGTACATGAAGCATTCGAGATTACGGTATGTTGAGCTGGATCGTATTTGTCTTCGTTAACACCCATAACGACGGTGATGTCTTCGTTTGTAGCAGGAGCGGAGATGATAACTTTTTTTGCGCCGCCTTTCAGGTGAAGCTCGGCTTTCTCCTTCGCTGTGAAAATACCTGTCGATTCGACAACGATTTCTACCCCAACAGATGCCCAAGGCAGGTTGCCCGGGTCGCGCTCAGCGAACACTTTTACGGATTTGCCGTTTACAATTAGCGTGCCTTCGCCGATTTCAACTTTTGCGTTTAAACGCCCATGAGTCGTGTCATATTTGAGCAAATGAGCCAGCGTGCTAACGTCAGTCAGATCGTTGATCGCGACGATTTCCACTTCTGGGTTGTTCAGTGCTGCGCGAAATACGTTGCGGCCGATGCGGCCAAATCCATTAATCCCTACTTTTACCATTACTTGTTTCCTCCTAAAAATGTTTTGCCTACAGCATCTCAGGAACTAGCATTGCCAATATCTGCTGTGCTTATAGGATATTGCTATATGCTCAAGGCAACATGTAGTTGCCATTGATCATGACATATGTTGAATAATCTCGTGGGCAGCCGCTTCGTCGGTGACGAGAATGTCCTCATGTCCGTGGCGGAGTACCGCTGTAATAGATTGCCCTTTGCTTTTACCGCCTGCTACTGCAATGACGACCTCAGTATGCTCAAGATCTTCTAATCTTAGGCCTAACGTCGGCATTTTGTGCACGACTTTGCCGCTTTGATCGAAGTAGTAGCCGAGCGCCTCTGCCAGTGCCCCTTCGGCCAATAAGCTTGCGATTGTGTGTTGCTCGACTTTGCGTCTTCTAGCCATGACCATCGCTTCGCCAATTCCGTGAACGACAATCCTTGCCCGGCGAATGACATTCACGATTTCTAGAATATTACGGTCCTGTATAAGGGATTGGTGAGCTTCATCGGCTAGATGGTCGGGCACATGCAACAGTCGGTAATGGCCGTCGGTTTTCTTTGCCATAGTCGATGCAATTGTATTGGCTTGCATTTCTACGCTTTCGCCGAGACCACCGCGAGCTGGAACGAATAAGTTGCCCTTCAGCTGTGCAGACGTTGTAAGTGTATTCGCAATTTCTGCCATAGTCGAACCACCGGTTACGGCAATTACTTCGTCCTTCGCTGCATACTTCCGTAACATCGCCGCACCTGCGCGACCGAGTTCTTTCTTAGTAAATAGGGAAGTGTCGGAATCTCCTGGTACAATGATAACCTGATCCAACTTAAATCGCTCGCGTATACGCTCCTCCAGATCCGATAGGTTAAACCATTCTTTCACCATCGGCTCTAGTGCTTCCAGAAGCTCTTGACCCGCTTCAGTAACACGCATGCCCGAGCTTTCCATCTCAAGCAGTCCCTGCTCCTTAAGAAATTCCACCTCGGCGCGAAGCACACGTTCCGTCATCCCAAGATTCGCAGCCAGTGTCCGTCGTCCAATTAAGCGAGAAACCAACACATGGCGCAAGATCGTATGCCTTTTCTTAAGGACTTCGATTAGATCGGGGGCCAATTGTTTTTGCAAGGCAAGTAACGATCTCATCTTTTACACCCTTCTACCATGGACATTTTATGTCCCTGTGAAACATTTTAAGTCCCACTTCCGCGTGAAAAATTACCTCTTTAATCACTTTGTTATTTTACCCCAGTTGACTAGATTTATGCAAGCGGTTAGGGATTGGTTTGCTTGCATTTTTTTATCGCATCGCCTATAATAACTTTTGCTGCTTAAAATACAAACATGCGCCCGTGGTCCAATGGATATGACGTAGGCCTCCGGAGCCTGAGATTAAGGTTCGATTCCTTACGGGCGCGCCATACCGCATAAATGACAACGTCTAGACGGTTTACAATCCTACATGAAGGGGATGAGCCGACTGGGCGTTTTTGCTTCCCGCAGCGTTTCTATTTGTTTGACCTTTCTTGACCTTAGAAGTGTTTTACGTTATGATAAACATACGATAAGACTTAACAAAGTTAGGTTTTCTAACAAAGGAGGACGAAGCGCATGAATATGAACTTTATTCCAATGGTTATTGAGCAGGATGCACGCGGAGAACGCGGATACGACATTTACTCGAGATTGTTAAAGGATCGTATCATTTTCCTTGGAACACCGGTCAATGATATTGTGGCTAACGCCATTATTGCACAGCTGTTATTTCTTGCGGCACAAGACTCCGACAAAGACATTAGCCTTTACATTAATAGTCCAGGCGGCTCCATCACAGCGGGCATGGCTATTTATGATACGATGCAATTTATCAAACCTGACGTGTCTACGATATGTGTTGGTATGGCCGCTTCGATGGGTGCGTTCTTATTGGCAGCAGGGGCAAAAGGCAAACGATATGCACTACCGAATAGCGAAGTGATGATCCACCAGCCGCTTGGCGGCGCTGAAGGGCAAGCGAGCGATATTGAAATTCGAGCTAAGCGGATCTTGAAGATGCGTGATAATTTGAACAACATATTGGCAGAACGCACAGGGCAGTCTTTCGAGAAAATTGAGCGGGATACTGATCGCGACAACTTCATGAGTGCAAAAGAAGCAATGGAATATGGTCTTATCGACAAGGTCATCGAACGCGTTTAAGTGTATAGGTTTTGTATCTGCAATGGTCCGTCAACTTGGATACATGTCAGACCAACTAAACAAACATAAAA
>JBILCE010000216.1:0-2684 GCA_044353305.1 Paenibacillus sp. | reverse complement strand
TGTTCTGCATGATGAAGCTGAAGCGATTTCGTTCATCGAACGTGCATTGGAGTTGCCTGGTTTGACCGTTGAGGGGCTCTTTACGCATTTTGCCTGTGCAGATGAACGGGACAAAACGTACACTTGGCAGCAACATGGTCGGTTCGATCGGGTGGTGGAGTATTTTGGCAGGAGAGGTATTCGGTTTCGTTATTTGCATACGGGGAATAGTGCGACGGCAATTGATTTGCCTCATTTGACTTACAATATGGTTCGATTAGGCATTAGTCTGTATGGCCTGTATCCATCCGCCGATGTGGACAATACGCGAATTGAACTGCAGCCGGTGATGAGCTTCAAGACTGCTGTTGTTATGCTGAAGACGATGCCGTCAGGTGCTGGAGTGAGCTATGGGGCGACGTATTTGACCAGTGATGGTGAGAAGATTGCAACGCTACCAGTTGGCTATGCGGACGGTTTTAGTCGGATGCTGGGCGGTAAAGCGGAAGCGCTTGTGCGGGGCCAGCGGGTGAAGGTGGTTGGGCGAATTTGCATGGATCAGTGCATGCTCAATGTGAGCGATGTCCCAGGGGTCGGCGTAGGGGATCCGGTGGTGTTATTTGGCAAGCAGGGCGATGCAGTGATTACAGCGGATGAGCTTGCGGAGAAGCTCGGTACGATTCACTACGAGATCGTCTGTATGGTATCTCATCGTGTACCTCGAGTGTATATAAGCGGCGGTCAAGTGGTGAACACGGTGAATCCTTTGCAACATTTTTAGAGCTAAGTGGTGGGATGTTTGGTTCGGATCTCGATGGGGGTGCGTGAAACAGTGGCCAATGCGAATACGAAACGGATTATGGTGAGATTGCCTGACCATTTATTAGATGAAGTGGACGGGATTGTGGAGCTAGAGCATTCATCTCGAAGTGAATTTATTCGAAGGGCGATGCGGCTTTATTTATTGGAGCGCAAACGGCATCAGATTCGCGAATCCATGCAACATGGGTATGTCGAGATGGGCAAACTTAATTTGCATTTAGCTTCGGAGGCTTACCAAGCTGAGGAGGACGCTGACTATACAGTCAATCGTCTGGTGAGCGGGGTGTAAGCGTGATTGTAAAGCGGGGAGATGTGTTTTTCGCTGATTTATCACCGGTTGTTGGCTCAGAGCAGGGGGGAGTCAGGCCTGTTCTGGTCATTCAGAATGACATCGGTAATCGCTTCAGTCCGACGGTTATTGTGGCAGCCATTACAGCACAGATCCAGAAGGCGAAGCTACCAACCCACATCGAGATTCACGCCAAGCAGCACGGTTTCGATCGCGATTCCGTTGTCCTGCTCGAGCAAATTCGGACGATCGACAAGCAACGGTTAACGGACAAAATCACTCATCTAGACGAAGACACGCTGCAACGCATTGATGAAGCGCTGCAAATTAGCTTAGGGCTCCATGCATTTTGACTTGAGTGAATAGAGGGAAACCACAGGGGCTGAACAGCACTCCATTTGTTAGATACGATCTATCAAATGGGGGTGTTTTTCAGCTCTAAGAATCTCTTGAGAATGATTCTCAAAATCATCTTGACAAGTGCTTGCCAGCTGATTATTATAAATGAGAATCATTATCATTATTGTTTAGCGGATTGGAGAGATAGAGAGATGAGAAAGAGTGGTAGTCTTATTTTATCCATGGTTGTCTTGGTCGGCATCGTGCTGGCGGGTTGCGGAAGCAAACAAACGGGCGGCAATGATAATCAAGCTCCAACAGCAAATGGCGTTTCGAAGGCAAGTGGGGTTGTGAACATTTACACGGCGCGTAACTATGAGGCCGATAAATTATTGTTTAAGTCGTTCGAACAAGAGACGGGGATTAAGGTGAATCTCGTCGAAGGCACGGCGGAAGAGCTAATTGAACGCTTGAAGCGTGAAGGGACGAATAGTGGGGCCGATTTGTTCTTGACCGTTGACGGAGGGGTATTGAACAAAGCCAAGAAAGAGGGCATTCTACAACCGTTGATTTCAAAAGTAGTGGAGCAGCAGGTGCCTGCTAGCTTGCGCGATAAGGATCAAGCATGGATTGGGATTGCCACACGCGCACGCATTCTCGTATATGCGAATGATCGCGTGAAACCTGAGCAATTGTCCACCTATGAGGATCTAGCTGCTGATAAGTGGAAGGGTAAATTGTTGATTCGTTCTTCGACTAGTTTGTATAACCAATCGTTACTTGCTTCAATTATTGAGTTAAATGGGGAAGAGGCGGCTAGCAAGTGGGCAAAAGGTGTCGCTGCTAATTTAGCGAGAAAGCCTGAAGGTGGAGACCGCGACCAGGTAAAAGCGATTGCTGCCGGTACAGGTGATGTAGCGATTATCAACACGTATTACTTGGGGCAGATGATCAACTCGGCGGACGCGGAGGAAGTGAAAGCGGCGGAGAAGGTCAGAGTCTTTTTCCCGAATCAGAAAACTAATGGTGCCCATGTAAATATTAGTGGTCTTGGCTTAACGAAAGCTTCGAACAACAAAGAAAATGCGATCAAATTGGTCGAATATTTGACCTCGGTTCCATCGCAGTCCTTGATTGCCAGCAAAAACTATGAATACCCAGTAAATCCGAAGGCAGACAAAGGAAAGCTGCTCACATCATGGGGTGAGTTTAAAGCGCAAGCGATCAGCTTCGACAAGCTAGGCGACAACAACAA
>JBILCE010000232.1:0-2701 GCA_044353305.1 Paenibacillus sp. | reverse complement strand
CCACTTTTGCCAACTCATCCATGTTCACATGCGTATACACCGATGTAGTAGACAACGACGTATGCCCGAGCAACTTCTGAATATGAACAATATGCGCGCCCTTCTGCAACAAATTACTTGCGAACGAATGCCGGAACGTATGCGCCGTAATTTCCTGACTCATCCCCAGCTCATCAAGCGCCATGGACAAAATCTTATTCACATAATTGCGATTCAGCTTCCCCGAATTGGGCGTACAGAAGAACAAATCATGCTTCGAGTAAGGTCGCTCATGCTCCACATAATGCTGCAACTTTTCCTTCAATCGCTCATTCATTGGCAATGGTCGATCCTTGCGCCCCTTACTCATCTTTACCTTAATCACATTCTTGTTAAAATCAACATCGCTTAGCTTTAATGATAAACATTCCGAAATCCGCATCCCCGTATAATACAACGTGACAATGACCAACCGAATCAGCGTATGCTCAATCTGGGCAGCTACCCGTTCCACTTCCTGTTCGGTTAGGAACACCCTCTCCCGATGATCCAACCTCACCGACTCCACATGCACTGACGGATTCACCGAACACAACTTCTTCTTCTCACAATAGCGGAACAGACTGCGAATGACTGCCAACTTACGCTTGCGACTAGACGGCGTATACCCTTTGTCCACATTTAAGTGGTACAAATAAGCTTCAATATCCTCCGTCGTTACCTCTTCCAAATCCAACATATAGTTATACTTCTCAACGAGAAATCCAATAAAATGATGGAGATCATTATGATAGCTCCGGATCGTGTTCACACTGTGATCTTGCGCCATCTGATACTGTTGAAATTGTTCAACGACCATATGAATCTTCATCTCACGACCTCCAGATTCTTTCATTGAAGGTTCCCTTCAACCCCCATATCGACCCCCTGTTGGATACAAAATGTTGAATTCCATTATTTACAGGTCGTGGGTTTTTATTCATTTGATACAAAATGTATAGCATAAAGATATGATATGAAGAAAACATTCGTCAATAGCTTGCAAAAAGTTTTCTGAATTTACAATATTCGATAAAACAAGAAAAACCAGCCTGCGCTGGTCTTTTCCATACATAAATGCTATGAAATTTTATGGATTTAGAAGCGTATTCGAGCCTCGTACCATTACATAAATAACATCTTTGCTTTTCGGATCACCCTTGATTCCTCGCTTATCGTTCGGGAACACCAACAGATGGTTCAATTCAATCGGCAACCCTGCCGCAATATCTTTACCCGCCGTCACATTCGGGATTCCATTCTGATCGTTGCTTACCGCTAACACCCGGCCTGTCCGAACAATAAACTCCGTCCCCGCACCAGCCATCAACGTCTGACCCGGTTGCATCACAACTACTTCCAGCTTCGCCGCCGCTCCACTTCCGCCACCAGCTCCACCGGTCCCGATCGCCGTAACCGCCTGCAGAATCGCCTGATCCACATAACTCTTCGTAACCACTGGATCATCCACCGACCCCGGCTGCGTCACCTCCGCCTCCAACGTCATCGCCGCACCTACGGTTAGCACTACAACTACGATACCTATGATGATGTTTTTGTATGATTTCATGTACAATTCGCCCCAATCATAAAATGCTATAACTATAAAACGTATTTTATGATGTAAAGTTTCACTGTTCGTATGATTCAAATTATTTAAATGATCTATAAGCAAAAAAACAGGTAGGTTCACTAGGAACCTACCTGTTAGGTTTGAAGATTAAAAATTACTGCGGAAGAGTTGTTGTAGCTGTGATAGTAACGCCCTTCACTTTAACGACAACTACATCGCCTGTATTACCCGTTACGGAGAAGGTATAAGCATTATTGGCGAAGGATACAAAAGTAGTTGGATTTTGATTAGAGACTGCAACAGTTGCTGCAAAGTCTGCAGGTGCTAAACCTGTTACGGCATTACCATTGGCATCTTTAACCGTTACAGTAACATTGTAAATCGTTCCAGCAACTTTGACAGAACTTACAGTAGTTTGAGTGGCACTTGGTGCGCCTGCTACTGTGTTAACAGCTACTGTGCTTGTTACGGCAGTAGTTGCACCGATAACAGTGTAAGACGCTGTTACGTTAGCTGTTCCAACAAGTGTTTTTGCACGAACATTTACTGTGCCAACACCGTTAGTTAACTTAGCTGTTGTTGCCAACAAGGAAGCATAATCATTGCCTGTAGGAATTGTGATTGTCGCTGTTCCGTTCTCTGCACTTACCACGTTACCGTTAGCATCAAGTGCTTTAACAGTGATTGTAGTGATGCTTGAACCATCTGCGATGATGCTAGCTGGTGAAGCACTAGTTGTAATTTGTGTTGCAGCTCCTGGGTTAAATACACCAGTTGCTGTTGCACTCAATGCTGGGCTACCAATACTAACAGTATAGGTTACCGTTTGAGCTGTAGTGATGTTATTTACTGTGAATGTTGCAATACCTTTGCTTGCTGTTGCTGTTGCTTGTGTAGCTGTAGTTGCGCCAGCAGGTGTATATGACAGATTAACTTGTCCATTTGCCCCATTGTGAGATGTTACAAGGTTACCGTTAGCGTCTTTTACATACACTTTCACAGTTTGTGCAGAACCTGCAGTCACAGCTGTGATTGGATCAACTGTTAACTGCGATGCAGCACCAGTCAATACAGTTGTTACAGTTGCAGTTGCAGAAGCTAATGCATCCG
>JBILCE010000215.1:0-2707 GCA_044353305.1 Paenibacillus sp. | reverse complement strand
GTGCGTCAAGGGTAACTGAAGGTCCCTTAACAGTCTGTAGAAGTTGTAATTTAATATGTTGCTGATCTTTGCCCATCGTCCGAATGTCGCCAATATGAAGGCTTTGAAACACAAATTTGGGCGTTGGATTCCCCATTCCAAATGGG
The DNA here is from genome assembly GCA_044353305.1 of Paenibacillus sp. Taxonomy (GTDB): domain Bacteria; phylum Bacillota; class Bacilli; order Paenibacillales; family NBRC-103111; genus JBILCE01. The sequence continues at coordinate 2,561 of JBILCE010000215.1, read as the reverse complement.
GCAAGTTGCTCAAGCATTTGAATCGTATTTATTTGCACATCATGAAGACTTACAGATAGGTCAGCATGCATAACCGGAACATAATCGTCATCCGTTAGCCACTCTTTGGCAAGTTGAATAAGTTTCCTTTCCAAATCGGGAATGTATTCACGCCGGAGTGTCATACCTGCAGCAGCCTGATGTCCACCATAGTGCTCGAGCCATTCCGAGCAATGCGTCAATGCCTTGTGCAAGTCGAAGCCGCTAATTGATCTTGCCGATCCCTTGGCCATGCCCGTAACGGGGTCGATACTTAGAACAATAGTCGGGCAATAATACTTTTCCAAAAGTTTTGAGGCCACAATTCCGATGACCCCGACATTCCAATTTTCAGCTGCTATTACAAGTACATGTCTATCCTGTTTCGACTTGGCTTGTATATAGGCGTCTACAATAATGTCCTCTACAATTCGTTGCCGCTCTTTATTTAATGCATCGAGTTGAAATGCAAGTTGGGCTGCTTCCTGTTCGTTGTCTGTCGTAAGCAAGCGGACTGCTTCCCCCGCCCCATCAAGTCGTCCGCTGGCATTAATTCGCGGAGCGAGTGCAAAGCCTACTTGTGAAGCGCTCACGTTCGAAGCTTCTATGCCTCCAACACGGAAGAGGGCACGAATTCCTGCGTATGCGCTCTTTCTCATTCGCTCGAGACCCAATCGGACAATCGCTCGATTCTCACCTTGGAGCGGCATAAGATCTGCCACTGTTCCAATTGTTGCGATTTCAAGCAACTCTTCAGGCACTCGTCCAAGCAAAGCTTGAGCTAGTTTAAACGCGACTCCCACACCGGCCAACCCCTTAAATGGATACGGACAACCCGGCTTCTTAGGATTGATGATGGCACAAGCATGAGGTAAATGGTCTGGTGGTTCGTGATGGTCGGTTACGATGACGTCAATGCCTAGTTCATTCGCATAATGAACTTCATCAACAGCACTAATTCCTGTATCAACAGTAAGGAGTAGCTTGACTCCATTTTCCTTTGAAAGTTCGATCGCCTTTCGATTCAATCCATAGCCCTCATGAACACGGTGAGGAATGTACCAATCAAAATGGGCACCAAGTTCACGGAACAGATAGACCATCAATGTGGTGCTACTCACACCATCCGCATCGTAGTCCCCATATATACGAATAAACTCTCCGGTTTCTATCGCCAAACGAATACGACGGACGGCATGATCCATGCCGTCCATCCTAAAAGGGTCGTGAAAGGATGTTACGTCTGTTTGTAAGTAAGCCCTTGCTTCCACTTCCTCAACGATGCCACGATTCACAAGCAGCTTAGCTAGAAGTGGGTCTATTCCTAACGATTGGGTTAGTTTCTGTACACATGCTATGTCGGGCTCCCCGATCTTCCAATTCGCTCTTGGTTGCAGCATCCCTCACCTGCCTTTGCCTTAATGGATCACTGTTGGAAGTTCGTTCGTACCAGATTCCATATTATGCTTGTATGGATAACCGAGGTCAAACGGTTGAACATGGATGCAGACATCGGCTACGTGATGAAAACTGCTCATGAGATGAAGTTTAATTGATTTTGCAATCTCATGCCCTTCCATGACTGAAATCCTTGGATTCACCCGAATGCTTACGTCGATTACTACGTAATGCCCATGTTCTTTAGCCCGAATTTCGTCTACCGCAATGACTCCTTTGATCTTTTGCACAGCTACCATTAACGGTTCTGTGTTTTCTTGAGGAAGTTCCGTCTTGTTGGTAGGTTCGAGCACTTGGGACAGGAGACGCAAGCCGTTCCGAAACACGACAATAGAGATGTATACACCAGCAAATGGATCAAAAATAAACAATTGAGGCATATTCAACTGGCCTGCAAGCCACGAAACACTTACCCCTCCAAAGACAATCATCGAGTGAAACATAGTCGACTGTAATTTCCGACTATTTATTGCGCTCAATGGTTGCGATGAGACGTTGTTCGATTGATCCGAATAACGAGTGAATATCCATCTAAGAAACATAGCCGCAAATACTACGATTAACGTATACGATTCAGCCGGTTTAGGAATGCCGGTAATTAAGGTGTTGGCGGCATTGAAGCCTACTTGAATGGAAAGCAAGAGGATGAATACCGCAGCGATAATTGTGACAGTCGAGTCGATTTTCCGCTGGTCAGTCATTCGTTGCTCCGGAGGCGTATGTTTACTTGCATGCCTTCCGACCATTGATGTTACTGATTTTGCAACATCCGAGAATGAATAGGCCGCATCTGCAAGCAATGCCTTGCTGCCGGAAACATATCCTACTCCTCCCTTCAACAGGACAAGAGCAAAGTGGCCAATGACACTAACCCATGGAGCATGATTCGCTACTTTGTAGGGTGGTCGACTCATCCCATCACCTTCCATCAATTTTAAACCGATTTTTTTGTGGCTTATGATTTCGATGAAGCAACTTTCAAACCTGACTTAAGCGAATTTCGCTTAAACAAGTACCAAAGCGGACTGGCAATACAAATCGAAGAATAAGCGCCGCTAGTTAAACCGATCAACTTCGCCAGTGCA
>JBILCE010000214.1:0-2710 GCA_044353305.1 Paenibacillus sp. | reverse complement strand
CATTCAGAAAGGAAAACAACATCAGAGGAGTGCAGAATCCGACTAGAGATTTCCGGTGTGGTGCAAGGCGTCGGTTTCAGGCCACATGTCTATCGTTTGGCACAGCAACAAGGACTTGCGGGTTGGGTCCAAAATCAAAGCGGAAAAGTGGTTATTGAAGTGCAAGGCGCATCAATAAATATTGAAGATTTCGGGCACCAACTCATCTCAGACAGCCCCCAGCCTATTCAAATCCAATCGATCCATCGCACCCCCATCCCCACAAAGAGCGAAGTCGGATTTGTCATTTTGCCCAGTTCAAGTCAAGGCCGTGAGGCCGTTACCTTCCCAGCGGATTTAGCCTTATGTTCAAATTGCATTGATGATATCAACAATCACAACACCCGATTCCACAATTACCCGTTTATAAGTTGTACGTGTTGCGGACCACGCTTTACGACCATTCGTTCTCTCCCTTATGATCGACAGTTTACTTCGTTTGAGGCTTTTCATATGTGCGAACTCTGCAAAGCCGAATTTCAAGATCCAAATAACCGGCGCTTCCATGCTCAGACAATTGCCTGTCCTCATTGTGGACCGAGTATAGAAATGGTAGATCGGTTCGGTAAAAAGTTGTCGGATGACAATGACTTATCACCATGTCACCACACATTAATGGGTGGAGGAATTATTGCTGTAAAGGGGATTGGCGGATTTCATTTAATATGTGATGCGACCCAGCCGTCAGCTGTCCGGAATTTGAGGTTACGTAAGAGCAGACCCAACAAACCCCTTGCAATCATGGCCCAAAACTTGGCGACAATCATCGAATATTTCGAAGTTTCAGCCAAGGAATTCGAAGCGCTGAAAAGCCCGGCGGCTCCCATAGTTTTGCTTCGTCCCAAAGGTAATGCTGCAGAACAACTACCACTCTCAACTATAGCGCCCGGTCTGGCCCGAATCGGTGTCTTCCTTGCTTATTCACCGCTTCATCATCTGGTATTCGGCAGTGAGTTGAAGTGGTTGGTGGCAACGAGCGGCAATGCGAGCGGACTACCCATGACCTACACGAATTGTGAAGCACTGAAACATTTACAAGGAATCGCTGATTTGTTCGTATTACATAACCGAGACATTGTCATATGGAATGATGACTCTGTAGGACAGGTAGCTGGCGAAGAGTTTCAGTTCATCCGCCGATCTCGGGGTTATGTCCCTGAGGCAATGGAGATTGCTCTTCCTATTATGGATGGGAGACTTGAATCGAAAATGCCGGTGGTTTTGGGTGTCGGAGCGGAGACCAAAAATACGTTCTGTTATATCGATCAAGGTAAAGCGATTGTGAGTCAGCATATGGGGGATATCGATACACTAGAGGGATTGGCCGCCCATAATGCTGCAAGAAATCATTTTGAGACGTTACTTTCATTAAAACCGCAAATTATCGCCTACGATCCGCATCCTGACTATTTGTTGTCGCAAGAGATTCGCAATGGAAGATATGGTCATAAGGTTCCCGTTTATCATCACCATGCACACATGGCTTCTTGTATGGCAGAGCACCAGATTGCTTCACCGGTCATCGGATGCATATTAGACGGAACAGGCTATGGTCCCGATGGGAAACTATGGGGTTGTGAAATATTGACTGGCGATTATGTGGATTTCGAGAGAGTGGTTCACCTGAAACCGATACGCTTGCCAGGAGGAGAGGCGGCGATTCGGAACCCGTGGATGACAGGTTTAAGCCTAATTTATGAGGCAGCAGGAAGAAACGCCGACATCTTCTCGGAATTGGCGCTAATTTACTTCCCCCAATACAAGGCCCAGCTACCAATTATATGGGCACAGTTGTCAGGAAGGCTCCCTGCCCCTGAAGCTAGCAGTGCCGGAAGGCTTTTCGACGCGATTTCTGCAATCCTCAATGTATGTACGGAGAGCAGTTATGACGGAGAAGCAGCGATGCGCCTAAGTGAGATTGTGGAGACGGGACAACTTGATCAAGGCGGAATACGATTGGATGAAAAGTACCTCTATCATCTGACGAACGATCAATGGGATATCGCACCTATGATCAAGCAGCTCCATCAGGATATCCAGAGCGGTCTTCCGATCGTTGAGATGGCATATAAATATCATCATACGGTCGCGTACATGGTGTTGGATGGGGTGAGGAAGGCTCACCTCCGTGCGGGGATAAACCAAGTTGTCCTAAGCGGTGGAGTTTGGAATAACAAGTATCTTCAAGCCATCACCAAGTCATTATTAGCTTCGGACGGATTTCGTGTTTACAGCCATAGCAAAGTACCAGCTGGCGATGGCGGAGTTGCGTTAGGGCAAGCCGTTTGTGGAATATGGAGGTGGGCGAAGGACCATGTGCTTATCGGTACCGTCGATGGTCATTGAGGTGGTTATGGGAAACAATCAAGCGAAAGTTGACTACATGGGAACCCAGTTTTGGGTAGGGATCGCCTTATTAGATCAGGTAGATGTGGGTCAGTATGTTCTTGTCCACGCGGGAGAAGCAATTCAGGTCATGGATGAATCTCAGGCTCGGGACGGGATTGAGCTATGGAAGGAGATGCTGGGGGAAGAATGAATCTACAGGCGTTTCGGGATCGGACTACGTTTCAACAACTCTATCGTGAGATCGAACCCCTTCTTCTTAGGGTGAGGGAAAAAGTGGGAAGAAGAATGAGGCTCATGGAGGTATGCGGCACCCACTCCGTCG
>JBILCE010000213.1:0-2711 GCA_044353305.1 Paenibacillus sp. | reverse complement strand
CATGAGTACTTTGGCGGACATATTGAGGAATATATAAAACGTTTGGAAGATATAGGTATTCGAGTGTTGCGTGATGAAACGGTTCTAGTAGCAGATAGCTTCTATCTCGTTGGTCGTAAAGATAAGGCAGCAGAGAGCTTTACAAGTGAGGGGCGTCTGCCACTTACTAAGCTGGTATCAAGTCTCAATCGTACATTGCCGATACTTGTTATGGACCATCAACCTCACCATCGATTAGATGAAGCGGCTGCTAGCGGGATCGACTTGCTAATGTCCGGTCATACGCACCGCGGTCAGATGGCACCCAACCATATGATCACCCGACGTATCTTCGAACTCGATTGGGGATATGCCCGCAAGGGAACGATGCACGCGATTGTCTCCTCCGGCTTCGGAACATGGGGACCACCCATCCGTATAGGAAGCCGTTCGGAAATCGTAGAAATCACAATCACATTTGGAAATTAACTCGGACAACTTCAACGTTTCTTAACAGTGCTCGGAGAACTTTGCCTAAATTTATCGGTAAGTATAACACGCACTGCGGAAGCCACAGGTATGCTACATGAAGGATTTTTTTGCAAAACGAACAAAGATCAAATAAAAGGATAAAAACTTAGGGGCTGTCGACATTTTTTTTGTCGGCAGTCTTCTTTTTGCGTTATAATAGATCGAAATGCGAATAGAAGCTAGGAGATCAAAATACGATGGAACCGAAATTTTGTAGCAGTTGCGGAACGCAATTACAAGTTCGAGATATAGATGGCACACCCCGCATAGCTTGTCCCTCTTGTGCGTTTGTTCATTGGGGTAACTATAGCATTGGTGTCGGGGCGCTTATTGAACGAAACGGACGATACTTGCTTGTTAGACGAGCGCAAGAACCGGGTAAAGGGAACTGGACCAATCCGGGAGGATACATTGAACAGCATGAGAAAATTCAAGATACAATTCGCAGAGAAGTATTTGAGGAAGCGGGCATCGATGCTGTCGCTACCCGGATTATTGCTCTCCGCGACCAGCCCCGTGGCATTCACAATATCTACATCGCATTTGCGATGGATTACGTAGGCGGCGAGCCCCAGCCTGATGGTGTTGAGGTTGATGCGGCTGGGTTTTACTCCATTGAAGAGATGCAAGACATGAAGATTGCAAGCTTTACCCGCTGGTTGCTACATGCCGCAGAGCATGGGAAGGTTCAAGGGTTGACAGTTGAAGAACAGACAATCATTTCTACAGATGGAATTAGTTTGTTTAGAGCTTTGAACTAGTCCATTAACTTCTAAAACTTGTGGGAAATCAACCCTTTAGGCGGATGGAGGAAGAAGAGTGAATTTCTTCGAGAAGCGAAAGTTAAAATCGATGCTAATGGTTTGCAATTATTCTTTGGCAGGGGAAATTATTCATAGTAAGTTTTCTTCTAAAACAGGCCAAAATGCGATTACTGAACTTATTCAAGAGTATTTAGCGAATCCGGGTTTCGAAATGGCTGTTAAATTGATTGAGTATGAGCCGCAACTAATGATTTATTTTGTCGAGTGCAATCCTGAAGGTTTCTATTCTCGTCAATTGCAGAAGCGAATGATTGATACACAAGAGCATCAAGCGTTCCTCGATCTTCTCGGTAACGAAACCACCGAGGCGACTCGATCGGTAGCGGCAACGTCTGAGCAAGAAGATGATTCGTCAACATCACTGAACACAGTCGCTCAGCAGGACAAGCCTCAAGGTAGAACTTATCCTAACGTGATCCAAACGTTACAGGACAATATACGTGAACTTCAGCTTCAAGTATGGGAATGTGAGAAAGATATTGCAGAGCTAGAGAAGCGAGGCTCCCCACAAGTCGATCTGAAACGCAGATGGCTTATGATTTGTAAAGCGGGTATTAAAGAATTTGAAGACGCTATACGCGCCCTTCAGTAACAATCGAATACAACTTAACGATTAAGAAGAAAGAGGGAATATTATGGAGTTGGAGTATGTAGCCCAGTCTATTGTTCTTGTTGTAGTGATCGTGATCACATTCGCATGTTTATACACGTGGACGGTCTTTAAAAAAAGGAAGAGAAGGTAACGCCATGTATTATGTAAATCGGGAACAAATCGAGGCGAGGTTAGCGTTCGTAACTTATTGGTCGGAAGCAGTAAATGAGCTAGTAGTTCTTGATCACGCTACGCCCCTTTCTCCACTTCAATCACTCGCTCAGGAGAGAGCACTGCATCTAGCTATTGAAATTGTTACTGATGTCGGGAGTCTATTAATTGATGGTTTCATTATGCGGGATGCCAGCAGTTATGAGGACATCATCGAAATCCTCCAAGGTGAAGGTGTGTTTCCCCCAGAGTTGTCAATTGTGTTAATCGAGTTGGTCAAACTTCGAAAACCATTAGTTCAGAATTATATGTCTCTGTCCCGTGGAGATCGGCATCCTTTACTAATGGATCTGGCACCAACCCTTAAACAATTTTCCCATTTTGTCAGATCATATTTAGATCAGCACCTTTAAACCTGGGAAAAAATGGAGCTATTGATAGTGTCCTCACCGGACTCTAGCGATAGCTCCATCTTTTCAATTAAGTCTCGCACTCTTATGCGTTTGCTCGTTCAACTAGACGACTTGCCTTCTCTGTAATCCAACTGTAATTTCCAGAAGCAATTTCTTTCAAATTAACCAAGGATCCCCCTATACCTACTGCTACGCAACCGA
>JBILCE010000212.1:0-2719 GCA_044353305.1 Paenibacillus sp. | reverse complement strand
TAAAATCGAATCAACCGCAAATGCAATGTCCGCAATTTCCACCTTTAGAACAGTTAACCAGAAACCCTTTTTTTTGCCTGCCCCCTGTGCTACCTGATCATCAGACTTAGCATGGGATGACATAACCTTTTTCCGAAAAAAATGATTCCCCGCGATAAATAGCAAATATAACGCGCCGAGTGCTTGAACTTGCCAAACATCGACCAAGAACGAAATTAGGAAAAGTGACCCGAAACGAAACACGAAAGCACCGGCCAAACCGTAGAAAATTGCTTTTTCTCTCTGTTTCTCGGGCAATTGTTTCACCATAACCGCTATTACCAGAGCGTTATCAGCGGCCAGAATCCCCTCTAGCGCGATAAGCACGAGTAGCGTCCATCCATACTCTAACCATAAACTAGCTGCTATTTCCATGTCATCTCTCTCTCCCTTGTATTTCTATTATTAAAAAAGACCTTTGCCCTAATATAGGCAAAGGTCTTGCTAACAACGAAAATCGTTGCCGACAACGCCGGGATCGGTACCGATCCGTAATGACGACGCAGTCGCATTGAGCTACTCCCCTTTGGAAAAAGTATTCAATTAGTTTTCATATTTGCAAATATACACGATTTCAGGTGCCTGCGTCAATTCTTGGAAGGATTGCTTTGGAACTTCCTAGCACGATTATAGCTTATGTAAACTGAAAATCTTCAAAGAGCTGTTCTTATATTAAATATATGAAATATCCACTAACACTTTGCCGTGAATTTCCGAGCATGAAATCGTGTACACATTATTAGTAGACGAAACTTTGTCCCAAGTGTGTCCATTTACTCGGATGCTGGTTGGTTTTCTCTCTGAATAGAATGCGAATTGACCGCCCTCTACCAATAGAATGGATGCACTTGAATCGGAAACTATTTCGTGAGCTATCGTGGCTCTAGAGATATATTTATTTACTAATCCAATAGATGCGTATCTTTCAGCAAGTGGAATAATGGTAAACAAGCTACTTTCGTCCTTAGCTAATTGGATAGATATAGCATCTTCCCTATTCACAACATATGAAGTCTTACTAAAATATTCGTAGATTAAGAACTGATTGCCTTCTAAATTAGGAACATCCGTTGGACGAACAGAACCTTGAACAAGAACATCTTCATGATGAATATGGAACGCTGCTACGACACCTGTATGACCAACTCGGTTCCACACCTTAATCGGTGATTTGGATTGGCTAGCATCTAGGAATAACACATCTTCTGTAGGCAATGCTGGTAAATCACATCGAATAATTTTGCCATCATTAAAAATAACAGGCCATAACGTTTCCGGGTCTGTTTTCCCAACACCATCACTAATATAAACCGGCCCACCACTCACTGCACGAAGAAGGGCACTTTGCGTTGCATCTTGATGTTTAGACCAGAACATATCCCAATCAGGCCAATACAGAGTGCTATTTAATAGTGCGTTATAAACATTTTGAAGGGCGTGTTCATGGAAACCTAGCTCATGCTTCGGGAAGAAATCATCACTGTTTCGATTAATTGCCGAAATCGGACGATTCCAAAAGTTTTCAATTGCCATTCCCATACAATTAATAAGCCTTTGATCAAAATTTACACCAACAGATGCCTCAAGAGCCAGATGAGCTTCCTTAGCTGCCTTACCAATAGACACGTTTCCTCTGTGAATCGTATTCAAAACAGATTGGTGATCAACTTTTAAAAAGTCAACACCTTGCCGTTTCAATTCACTATGCCATCTATTCCAGAATGGGAATGCTTTTGATGCTTCAGGGGAAGGAACTAGGTTTCCTCTGTTTGTTTCAACTAAATAATCTCTCATTTCCATCGCTAGTTGACTTGTTTTATCTACTCCACGCCAATAGCCCAAGATTTCATGCCATACACCAACCCATTTGACACCATGAATATTCTTTAATTTAGAAATCAAGCTCGAGAATCCATTCGGAAATCGATCACTCACGGTGCCGAACGATACAAGTTCATGCTTACTATTGGTGTCTGACCAACCATCATCGACAATAACCCAGCCAATTGGTAAGTTCAAATCATTAAATTCTTGCGCTTTTACTAACACGCCTGCTTCGGAAACTTCCTGATAGAAGGCATCCCAGCTACACCAACCTAAGTATTCCAGCATATCCGGATAGCGACGATCTACTCTCGGTTTCACTTGATTGCCTGTTATCTCGAGTCCTAGTTCAACCTGGCTCATAATCAAATCAAATGGATTAGACCCAGAGCCCAGAACAAGAACTGGCGTATCAAAATTAATGAAGCCCCCATCATACGAGGATACAAGTGCTTCAAAGCCGCCTTCCTCTACTCCGAAAAATTCCGTTTTAAATGCCGAACCGCAAAGAGGCAACAAATAGTTGTAACGGTCTCCACTTTTCCAAAGGATGTTTTGTGTTCTTTTCGGAAGATTCTCAAGATTGTGATCAAAATATGGACGTGTCCACCAATCTTTGTGATGGTAAGTCGCTAATAATCCGTCGACTTGGTCTAAACTTTCAAAATGAAGTCTAACCGCACCCTCTGAGGCAACATATCGACACTTTAACTCAACAGGATTTGAGGTAGAAGTCATTCCAGTCGTGACCCACATCAGTTGCCCCTTTATATGGAATCGTACCGTTAATACAACCTCATTTTCTCCTTCTTTAAATCCGTATGTAAAAATATGTACTTTTGTTTCAAATGAATCT
>JBILCE010000211.1:0-2724 GCA_044353305.1 Paenibacillus sp. | reverse complement strand
GAAACGTGTGCAAGAATTTTATGACCGTTTTCCAATTCTACCTTAAACATGGCATTCGGCAGCGGTTCGATGACCGTTCCTTCAACCTCTATAACATCTTCTTTGGCCATCCTTAATCTCCTTCCGATTGCACTTCATCTTCAACATATTTGGTTAGTGCGAAACGCAACTTCCCATTGGTTACACGACCGGTCTCCTCAATACTGTTAGCAACTTCATTACTAATCACATTTAGGAGTTCGAGATGAAGCAGATTCTTTTTCTTCGGTTGATCGAACTTCCGCTTTTCTCCGTCTGCGATATACGCGAACCGCCCTGTATCAAGTCCTACGATGACCGCGTATTTCCCATTGTCTCTGCCTCGAAGCACTTTCACAATCTGACCGATTTGCGGCACTTGTTCGTCCAAGTTGAGATTCACCTGCTCGCTATCGTTTTGTGAGGATTTCATAACCATCCTCCGTGATTGCTATAGTATGTTCAAAGTGTGCGCATAGGGAGCCGTCTAGCGTTACGACTGTCCATTCATCTTCAAGCGTCGTCACGTATCTCTCACCAACGTTGACCATCGGTTCGATTGCGAGCACCATGCCAGGCTTTAAGCACGGTCCCATGTTTCTCTGCCCGTAGTTAGGAATCTGAGGGTCTTCATGCAATTGTTTACCGATCCCATGACCTGCATACTCTCGGACTATCGAGAAGCCTTCCGCTTCCACACAAGTCTGAATCGCATTGGATATCGTATACAGTCGAGCATCAGGTTTAGCTTGTTCCAATCCAGCATATAGCGACCGTTCGGTGATTTCAAGCAATTTTCGTGCTTCTTCCGATGTTTCGCCAACTGCGTATGTCCAAGCGGAATCACCGTGATACCCTTGATACTGAGCTCCGATGTCGATGCTAATAATGTCGCCATTCATTAGCTTACGTTCGCCGGGTATGCCGTGTACCAATTCGTTGTTAATCGAAGTGCAGATGCTAGCAGGAAAATCATATAGACCTTTAAACGACGGTATGGCTCCTTGGCTGCGAATGTATTGCTCAGCAATTTGATCAAGTTGCTTTGTTGTAATTCCTGGTTGAATGTGTTGGAGCAACGTTGCATGGGTTTCAGCGACAATTCGTCCAGCCACACGCATGATTTTCAACTCATCCTCAGTCTTACACTTGATCATTCGGATTGCCCTCGCAACAATTCGTGGATGTCGGCCGTCACTTTACCGATCTCCTGCTCCCCATCTATCGATCGGAGAGTGCCCTGCTTCTCGTAATAATTAAGCAATGGTGCCGTTTTGTTTAAGTATTCATCCAGGCGAGTACCAACTTTTTCTTCAGTATCGTCTGAACGCTGGTATAGCTCACCCGAGCATTTTTCACAAACCCCTGCTTGTTTTGGCGGATTAAACATCACATGATAAGTGGCACCACATGATTTGCAAATCCGACGTCCAGTTAGCCGAGCAAGCAACAAATTGCGATCCACAGTAAGGTTAATGACATTGTCGATCTTGCGACCCAAATCGTGCAAAATCTTGTCTAGAGCCTCTGCTTGCGCAAGTGTGCGAGGGAATCCATCAAGTAGGAAGCCTTTATCACAATCTGGTTGACTTAGTCGATCACGCACAATGCCGTTTGTAATTTCGTCAGGCACTAGTAACCCTTTGTCAACATACGACTTAGCTTCTACACCAAGCGGCGTTCCCTGGCTCATCGCTAATCGAAAAGCATCGCCTGTGGAAATGTGTGGGATTTGGAACCCAGCTACAATTCGTTCTGCTTGTGTTCCTTTTCCTGCTCCAGGAGGCCCCATAAATAGCAAATTCATTGCGAAGCTCCCCTCTCCCAACCACTTACTTATTAATAAAGCCTTTGTAGTGGCGCTTGATAAGTTGACTTTCGATTTGCTTCATCGTTTCAAGACCGACGCCGACAACGATTAACAAAGATGTGCCACCAATTTGAACAGATGCTGGCAAACCCGCAAGTTGACCGAAAATCATCGGGAAAATCGAAATCAGAGCCAAGAACAACGCTCCGAACAAGGTAATACGAGTCATTAACCGAGTTAGGTATACGGTAGTCATTTTGCCAGGTCGAATCCCCGGAATGTATCCACCGTTCTTTTGCATTTGTTCCGCCATCTGTACAGGGTTAAATTGTACAAAGGTGTAGAAATAAGTGAACCCGATAATCAGCAACACATAGAAAACAAGTCCTAGTGCTGCGTTATAATTCAGGTTATTGATGATCCAGTCTGCCACAGCATTACCGCGCCAGAACTGTGCAATTGTTGCTGGGAATACCAGAAGCGAAAGTGCGAAGATAACCGGAATGACTCCCGCTGCATTTACTTTCAACGGAATGTGAGTCGATTGACCACCGTACATTTTCCGACCTACTACACGTTTTGCATATTGCACTGGAATCTTACGAACACCTTGCTGAACAAAAATGACACCTGCGATGATGAGAATGACAACAATCATGATCAAAACCGCATAAATGCTATTTAGGAACAAAGCGTCTTTTCCTTCGACAAACAATTTCTGATATATCTGCTGAACTGATGTCGGAATAGCAGCAACAATACCGGCAAAGATTAGGATCGAAATCCCATTCCCAATTCCGAATTCTGTGATTTGCTCAGCTAACCACATGAGGAACGCTGTTCCCGCAGTTAACACTAATGCGATCAGCCGGTACGTTGTGACTTGAGCCTTCTCC
>JBILCE010000210.1:0-2725 GCA_044353305.1 Paenibacillus sp. | reverse complement strand
CACACTGGATCGTTTAACGACATCTTTTCAAATAAAGATTGACTCATGTAACCAATTTTTCTACGTACCTCCCTTACATCTACTTGACCAAATCGTTTGCCGAAAACATCAACTGTACCAGAAGTTGGGAATTGATACCCATTTAATAATTCTAAAATTGTTGTCTTTCCCGAACCATTTCGACCAAGAACAGCCCATTGTTCCCCTTTTTGAATATTCCAATTTACTTGATTTAATATCATCCTGTTTTCACGTTGAAACGTAACATTTTGTAACTTAATCATCGAATGTAATCCTCTCTGTAACAATTTTCATTATGTTGATATTAACTTATTTTTGTTATAATTGGCTACTTAAGTTTGTCGAAAATAAAATCAAACAATCGATTTACGTCGATAAACCGTATCTTCTTAGGCAATTCCCCACGATAACTGTCATATCCTGCGATTGCCCGGGAAAAGTAGATATTTCTTAATATAAAAAAAGCAAGTCCTCAGACTCGCTTTTACAATAAATTATGAAAGTAATTCTATTCGAGTTTCATCAAGATCGTCAATATCACCCAACGTACCATCACGTAAACTTAAATCCCCACCTATACTCCGGAACAAACCAATAACATTATCGTATCCTCGCTCGATATGTTCAATTCCTGTAATAATCGTCGTACCTTCCGCTGCAAACCCGGCCAAAATTAAACATGTACCTGCTCTTACGTCGGTTGCATGGACTAATGTACCCCTCAGGGGTCTATCACCTTGAATAAATGCGGTACCCGATTTTATTTCAATTTCCGCTCCAAGTCGACGAAGTTGCGGCACGTGACTAAATCGCATAGGATATACTTTTTCTGTTACAAGGCTTCGTCCTTTTGCTAACAATAATAGAGATGTGAGGGGTTGTTGTAAATCTGTCGCGAAGCCTGGATACATTCCAGTACGAACTCGTACTGCATTTAGGGGCTGATCAGCATAGCCAGTAATACTATTTTCGGATACTTCGAAATTCATACCAATTTCCCTTAGCTTATTAAGGCACGACTCCAAATGTTCAGGAATTACATCTTCAACAGTAACAACCCCACCAGTTACACCAGCACTTATCAAAAAAGAACCAGCGATGAGTCGATCCGGGATAACCGAATAGGTACATCCACCAAGTTGGGTAACTCCGGTTATACGAATCACATCCGTGCCTGCTCCGCTGATCTTGGCACCCATTGCAACAAGCATTTGCGCTGTATCGACGACCTCGGGGTCTTTCGCAGCGTGACGAAGCACTGTTTCACCTTCAGCAAGAACAGCAGCCAATATCGCATGAATGGTGGCGCCGCTAGTAATTACATCAAACATTATTGTGCATCCCAACAAACGTTCGGTTTGGACTGTATAATAATTATCGTGGAGTACAATCGATGCACCCAGAGATCGAAGAACTTTCAAATGTTGATCAATCGGTCGGGATACAAAATTATCACCACCTGGGTAGCCAATCGTCACTTGTTGCTGTTTGGCCAAAAGTGCACCAATAAAATAATACGAGGCTCGATAAGCAGATGTTTTGCCTACATTTAATTGACCAGTGTGAATTCCACGTGGATCAATAATTAAGTCGCCATTCTCTTCTCGCGTCATCACGACCCCAATTTCTGATGTCAGCTCTTGAATAACACGAAAATCAAGAATATTAGGGATGCCTCTAAGCCGAACAGGTTCATCACCTAAACATGCAGCTGCCAAAAGAGCCAGTGAGCTGTTCTTAGAACCAGGAATCTTTACGGTTCCTTTCAAAGGACCTGATTGGTTGACTTCAATTCGCCTCATCGATTCAATCCCACTTCCGGTCCTGAATTGAATTACATTTTAAATTGTATGCGAAAGCCTTGTTTATGGTGAGCCTATTCCATACTCCATAAAATCAGATGCGATAAAGGTATGCGGGTGGATTTGTTTGGCTTCTGAAAGTAAAGATTGTTGCTCATCTTCTTGATACCGAGCACTTATATGATTTAATATTAATGTTTTTACTCCTGCTTCTTTTGCTACTTTAGCAGCGTCAACCGCAGTCGTATGATAATAATCTTCAGCTAGTTCGCGGTGTTTTCCCGAAAATGTAGCCTCATGGACAAGTACATCTGCATTTTTTGCTAGGTCAACTGACTCCTTACAATATTTTGTATCGCCAAGGATAGTAACTATTTTCCCTTTTCTTGGATCCCCTAAATAATTAACGGGGTTAACTGTCCTTCCATCAGGCAACAATACAAACTTTCCATTGACAATGTCTCGATAAACGGGTCCCGGAGGTATGCCTTCCTGTTGAAGTTTTTGCGCATCCAAAGGGCCAGGCAAATCCATTTGCTCAACTCTGTAACCAAAACATTCAATTCGATGTTTCAATCGACCTGCAACAACTCGGAATTTTTCGTCCTCGAAGATTACCCTTTCTCTACTTAATTCCACGATATTTAAATTATAACTAAGATGGGATTCACTCACCTTAAGTGCTGTCTCGATAAAAAGACTTATTCCCTTAGGACCATAAACGGTCAAATCTGATGTACCCCCAAGGTAAGAACGGCTAGAAAGAAAACCTGGTAAACCAAATATATGGTCACCATGTAAATGGGAGATGAAGACTTTATCAATTTTTCCTGGTTTAATATTGGTGCGCATCATCTGATGTTGGGTCGCCTCACCACAATCGAACATCCAGCAACTACCAC
>JBILCE010000209.1:0-2739 GCA_044353305.1 Paenibacillus sp. | reverse complement strand
TCCCCTCTAACTCTTTTAGAAGCT
The DNA here is from genome assembly GCA_044353305.1 of Paenibacillus sp. Lineage (GTDB taxonomy): Bacteria > Bacillota > Bacilli > Paenibacillales > NBRC-103111 > JBILCE01. The sequence continues at coordinate 2,715 of JBILCE010000209.1, read as the reverse complement.
CGTCCCTTTTCGTTACCGGTTTATCATTTAATTCCACAATGGCATCGCCTGATTGAAAAACGTTGGCTGCCGGCATATTTTCGAGTGTCCTCAGCACGATGACGCCATCGCTTTTTAATTGATAAGGAATCGCTAACTTACCGTAAGCAGCCTGAATGGCATTTGCTTGCGATGTTCTCATCACGAATTGTTGTCGTTGATCGTATTCCTGCTCACTTTCCCCTTTTTGCCGAAAATTTTGTTTACGTTGTATTTCTTGATGACGCAGTTTCGCCCATAAAAACAAAGACAGGTTTGCATTGTAGACACCAACAGTCGTCAGCATCAAGGTACCGGACTCACCGTCATCCTCGGCCCCTAACTTGACCATAGGGCGAATATTTTCCGCAGTTCCTGGTTTAAGAATGTAGTAAGGTACAGGCATAAGAACAAAAAGATATATAACAATCAGTCCGACGATGACAGTTGGTATCCAGCGTTTTACAGACTTTTTCTGAATGAGTGGCAATCCTTGTCGGAAATGGTGCATCTTTATTGTCCTCCTAGAGTATCGAAAGGCTTGGTCTAATTGTGTGCGCTGTGCGTACATATGTACCAATGTCAATTATGATATGAAAAAGAGGTGTTCCGCATGCCACCCCGTTGGATTCACTCCCGTAGCTTTGCTTCTACCTTAATGCTAGGACTTGTGGTCGCACTTCTTGTATGGTTTATCGTTTCGTATCCTGAGTCTGCCTTTGAAGCTTCCCTTTCGGGACTTTCACTTTGGTGGCGGCTTATTTTCCCAGCGCTGTTACCGTTTCTGATGTTAACAGAGTTGCTTGCAGGGTTTGGTGTCCTACATGCAGCAGGTGTCCTACTCGATCCTCTATTGCGGCGATTATTCGGCATCCCAGGGGCTGGCGGCTATGCAGTTGCGGTTGGTCTCGTTGGTGGTTTCACTGCCGGTCCGGATGCAATCACAAAGTTGTATGGCCGCGGTTTAGTCTGTCGAGACGATGCCGAGCGGCTAATAGCGCTGACGCATATAAGCAATCCAGTAACAATGGTTACTATCATCGGAGTTGGCATGTTGAATAGTCCGCAAGCTGGCGTAATGATCGCCATCATCCACTATTCAGCTGGATTAGCGGTTGGTTTACTGCTACCGATCGTCTCAAAGAGAAAACGAGCTGAACAAGTCAACCCTTCAACTGGTATCCGACAGCAACATGAGCTCCCTAAACAGAATAGGAAGTCTAATCGGAGCAAGAGTTTGATTCGTCAAGCTGTCGTTGCTATGCAAGAAGCGCGTCGAATCGACGGCAGGACCTTCGGCAAACTACTTGGAGATGCGGTGCTGTCTTCCAATCAATCACTTTTGTTGCTTGGCGGCTTCGTGATGTTGTTTTCTGTATTCGAACAATGGATTCGACAATTACTGTTAGCTCCAATTGAAGCAACTGGCCTCGTCGCCTCTTCTATAAGCATGCTGTTGGAGACTCATATTGGTAGCATTCGCATTGCAAAATTAGAGGATCTATCTATGCTTTGGAAAATTGCGCTAATCGGGGCTACACTTGGCTGGAGCGGTCTCGCCCAGCATGCACAAGTGCTAGGCCTTGCCCGTGGAGCTGGTCTCCGTTTCAAACCATTTCTCGTGGCCCGTGGTTTACATGCGGCCATCGCATTCTTGCTTACGTTCGCGCTCTGGGATCCGCTTGCCCGTTTACTTCATTGGTCAGTGCCCGGCTTTATGACAGCATTAGACAACGTGTACAATGGCGCTGCCTTTGCTCCTTCCTTACCCGCTCACTTTCCACTGTTTGGCTACGCAGACGCTTGGCAAGCGCTTGGAATGGCGCTTCTGTTGTTGGTTGCGACCGGTGCCTCATTCGGCTTACTTCGGCTACTCGTCCAACGATTGCGTTAAACGAGCGCAACCACACGAAATAGATGTCCAAACATAAACCGTTTCCGATCGGAGGTAAGGGGAGCTTAGCGTTTCAAGTATTTCGCCTTTAACGCCCGCTCAACACCCTCTGGTACCAAATCACCTACAGGTCCATCGAACATTGCAATCTGCTTCACGATACTTGAACTCAGATACGAATACTGCGTACTCGCCATCATAAAGAACGTCTCTACGGCATCGTCCATTTTACGATTCAACGCGGCCATCTGCAGTTCGTACTCAAAATCAGACACCGCGCGGAGCCCTTTTACGATAACGGTGGCCTTCTTTTCTTTCATGTAGTTAATTAATAAGTCGTCGAAGCTGTCTATCTCCACATTAGGTAAATCAGAAGTTGCTTGATAGATCAGTTCACGGCGTTCTTCTACAGTAAATAATGGATGTTTGCTCGCATTTCGCAACACAGCCACGATCACACGATCAAACACTTTAGACGCTCGCTGAATGACATCGAGATGTCCAAGTGTAATTGGATCAAAACTGCCCGGACACACGGCAATCGTTTCGTTAAGGTGATTGTTATGATAAATATTCATAAACTCGACTCCTTATCCTCTGTTTTGCCCTCTAGCTTGTCTTGCCTTTCACTCACTTGCTTTAGCAAATTCTCAATGCCATCCTCTATCGTATCCATCTGTCGATAAACAGCAATAGCAGTTTCGCCATATGTCGCATGCCGTTGCTCCGTGAAACGGCCTACCTTTGGGGCATAGCGATGAGAAGACTCATGTTCCACGACGACAATTGCGCGGTCATTTAGA
>JBILCE010000208.1:0-2740 GCA_044353305.1 Paenibacillus sp. | reverse complement strand
AATAGGGCTTCTATCCGTTTCGGAACATCGACAACGTTCGATTTAAGAAGCGAAGCTGCTTGACGAAGCAAATCCAACTGGCTATCCACATAAGCATAAGCTTGGCGCCCTGTCACCGCCTCAATCCGACGAATACCAGATCCGATTCCGCTTTCGCTGATGATCTTAAATTGACCGATTTGGGCTGTATTCGAAACATGACAACCACCACATAGCTCGATGCTGTAATCGCCGATTTGCACAACGCGAACGATATCGCCATATTTTTCACCAAAAAGGGCCATAGCACCCATTGCCTTTGCTTCTGCAATTGGCTTTTGCTCGATAGTGAGCGTTGTACCATTCCAGATTTGGCGGTTAACCCGCGTCTCGATCTCTTGCAATTCTTCAGCAGATATGGCTCCAAAATGCGAGAAATCAAAGCGTAAGCGTTCGGCATTGACGAGTGAACCTGCCTGGTTAACGTGATGCCCTAGTATTTCCTTTAATGCCTTGTGTAACAGATGTGTGGCAGTGTGATTTTTCACGATATCACCACGAAGCGTGTCATCGATTGTTGCCTCAACGACATCTCCAGTACGGAGCACACCCGATTCAATATGACCATGAAGCACATGTTGTCCATGTGGGGCTTTGCTAACGCCTTCAATCCGAACCTTCACAGAATGGTTCGACAACCAACCGGTATCACTTACTTGACCACCGCTTTCCGCATAGAACGGCGTACGGTCAAGAATAATCCTACACTCTTCACCGGTACCTACTCCATCTACTCTTTCTTGATGGTGTACGATCGCTACTACTTTAGCAGTTGTTAACAGTTCATTATATCCAACAAACTCGCTTCTATCCGTCATTTCACCGAGCGGACCGCCTTGTACGTTCATGCTCTCAGTATCTTGACGCGCAGCGCGTGCACGATCACGTTGCTCCTCCATCGCACGGTCGAAACCTTCGCGATCAACAGCTAAACCATGCTCCGATGCGAAATCTTCCGTCAAATCGAACGGGAATCCGTAAGTGTCATACAGCTTAAATGCATCTTGGCCACCGATCACTGTTCGTCCCTCACGCTTTGCTTTACCCGCAAGATCGGACAAAATGGCCAGACCATCTGACAATGTTTCGTGGAAACGCTCTTCTTCGGTACGAATCACCTTCTCGATGAACGCCTGCTTTTCCGTTACCTCCGGATAATATCCACCCATAATTTCGCCAACAACGGAGGTAAGCTGATATAAGAACGGTTTATCCATACCGATCACTTTACCATAACGGACTGCACGTCTAAGTAAGCGTCGAATCACGTAGCCGCGACCTTCGTTCGATGGTAAAACCCCGTCACCCACTGAGAAAGAAACCGTTCGAACATGATCCGCAATAACCTTGAGGGCAATGTCAGTTTCCACATTCACTTGATAGGAAACACCAGCCAGCTGGCAAGTCTTATGAATAATTGGTTGGAACAAGTCCGTATCGAAGTTAGAATCTACATCCTGCAAAATGGAAGAGAGTCGTTCCAGACCTGCACCTGTATCAATATTTTTATTCGGCAACGGAGTATAACTACCGTCTTTATTATGGTTAAACTGCGAGAACACCAAGTTCCAAACTTCAAGAAACCGTTCATTTTCGCCGCTTGGATAACATTCCGGATCATTTAAATCGCCAAACCGTTCTCCACGATCATAAAAAATTTCAGTGCATGGTCCACAAGGCCCCTCACCGATGTCCCAAAAATTATCATCCGTCTTCACAATACGCTCGGCTGGAATACCAATCTTCTCATTCCAGAATGCATATGCTTCGGTGTCATCCGGATATACAGTCACATAGAGACGATTTGGATCAAAACCAATCCACTTTGGATCGGTTAAAAATTCCCAAGCCCAGGTTATCGCTTCTTCTTTAAAGTAATCTCCGATTGAGAAATTGCCGAGCATCTCAAAAAATGTGTGATGACGACGCGTCTTGCCGACATTCTCAATATCGTTCGTACGGATACACTTTTGAGCATTCGCTATCCTTGGATTGTCAGGTTTCACCCGACCGTCGAAATAGGCTTTAAGTGGCGCCATACCTGCATTAATCCAAAGTAAGGATGGATCATTGTGTGGAACAAGCGACGCACTTGGCTCAATTCGGTGACCTTTCTCGGCGAAAAAGGCTAACCATTTGCTGCGGATTTCACTAGCTTTCATGAACAGTTTCCCTCCATGTCTCATATAAATAAAAAACGCCCCTGTCTAACAGGGACGAATCATTCGCGGTACCACCCTGGTTATTGCCAATACCTTCTTCAATCTAGCTAGGTAGGCAATCTCCTCGTAAGGACGTTAACGGGTCCGACCCGGCGGAGTTGATCCGCGCTCCGAAATTAGCTTCAGCCATTCTTCGCCGCAAAGGCCGTTGCAGCCGACGATGCGCAATGCGCTACGTCGCAGCCTTCTCTCTGTCCGGTGGGCTATGACTTATTTGATTTCATCTCAGCTTTAGTGAAAATTATAAAGATTCCGGTACTTTATGTCAAATAAATGAATCGAACTCGATATCCATTTTAAGCAAACGCTATTACTCTGGGGTACGATTCCAATAGTATTGTTTAACATGCTGGACAATCACTTTTATGACTGCAAATGCAGGTACCGCCAGGATCAAACCAACAATGCCTGCCAATTCCCCTCCCACAAGCAAAACGAAAATGATGGTTAATGGATGCATATGCAATGTTCGTCCGACT
>JBILCE010000207.1:0-2750 GCA_044353305.1 Paenibacillus sp. | reverse complement strand
ACCGTCGCAGCCATTACAATCGCAGGAGTTGCCCCCAAATAAGGACCAATATAAGGAATAATGTTGAAAATCGCCACAACGCTAGCCAACAATAATGGATAAGGCATGCCGATCAACCAGTAGCCTAACCATGCCAGAAACCCAACAATCACACAAACCAGGAACTGCCCCCGCACATAACTACCGAGCGCCGCATCAATGTCACTTAGAAGCATTACGGCATGCTGACGATGCTTCCTTGGAACAATCGTGAGAACAGCTTTTTGGATTGCTGCGAAGTCTTTTAAGATGTAAAATGCCAAAAACGGAATAATGAAGGCAAGTAGGAACATGTTAATGGTTGCCCCTATGCTTGAAATATAGTTGGAAACCGCATGAGCCACGCTCGCCTCTATTTTTTGCAACGAATGATTGATCCCATTGCGCACGCTTTCAGGCAAAAATTGATTGTCATTTAATGTATCCATCATGCTCTGAGCACGCATTGATAGTTCCGGCATATGCTCATTCAACTCACCAAACTGCTCCACAAACATCGGAATCATATTTACACAAATGACAGCTAACGATGTGAAAAATATCGCATAAATAAGGAGCACCGCAACGGGGCGAGGCATTTTTCGCTGATTAAGGAGCACGACAACAGGGTTCAACACATAAGCGATAATCATCGCAATTAAGAAAGGAGCGAGGATCGCCGCTAGAAATTCATATAGGCTTACTAGCAATGGACGAACCTGCAGCAAAAGGAGAAGAATGAGCATTCCGAGCAATGTGTAAAGCATGCCTAGAAACCATTTGTTTTTGAAAAAGGCATCCACCGCTATTCACCTCCCTTGTCACCTTCGGACCCACATATTTTTGTATCCAAAAACCATATCGCCATTTGCTAATCCGCAAGCTACCGAAGGACGGGCCTCTCTACAGTATATGTTGCTCTCTACCACGTCATACAAAAAAACCCGCTCTTCCGATATATGCCGGATAGATAGCGGGTTTCTCCACTTGTCAAAACAATTAATCATTAGTTCGCATGAACATGTAGCATCTCTTGCTCGCAGAATAAATCGTCGAGCGAGCTAAGCGTACCGTCCTCTTCCACTTGATAAACTGACATTTTATCACCATTCACCGAAAGTTCGATGAAACAGCCCCAGCAATAAAATTGGTGCGACCCAATTTTTCCAATATCTTTGGAGTTGCAGTTCGGACACCGCATCATAACCAATCACTCTTTCTCATAAAAGAATCTTGCTATATAGGGTAACCCAGAAATCTCCATTTCAAACCTGAATTACTTTTTAACCGTTCAGCTAGCTTTGAGGTGGTTCGTTAAGGTATTATTGGGTATTACGCAGTCGATTAACAATGGTTGCAATTTTTTCAGCGGCTTCCACAATTTGTTGCTCCGATTGGCCGTAACCAAAGCTGAAACGAATGGCAGACGATGCCACTTCCTTCGATCTTTTCATGGCGAGCAACACATGAGACAACTCGTGCGATCCCGATGTGCAAGCGGAACCGCTAGAAGCAGCTATTCCAGCAAGGTCTGCATTCATTAAGAGTGTCTCCGTAGACAAACCTGGAAAGCTCACATTAAGAATATGGGCAAGATGTTGGTCGGGATGACCGTTTATCACAAACGATCCATGTGGAAGCAATGCTTCAAATCGCTCCAACATCCGTTTCCGAAGCAGGCTATAGTGACGTTGGTTCTGAACGAGGTCGTTTATCGATAATTGCAACGCTGCTGCGAACCCAACGATGCCAGGCACGTTTTCTGTGCCAGCCCGCCGCTTTCGTTCCTGCGAACCGCCATATACGGTTGGGACAAGCTTAGCCAGCGCTTGAGGAGAGCAAATGAGTGCACCGACACCCTTCGGTCCATTGAGTTTATGCGCCGATACGGTCATTAGATCAATTCCGCTCTTTTGGAAATCAATCGGAAGCTTCCCAATGGCTTGAACAGCATCGACGTGTAGTAAAACGTCACATTGTGTGGTCAGTTGAGCAATCGCTTCAATCGGCTGGATTGTGCCTACCTCGTTGTTGGCATACATAACACTAACCATCAGCGTGTCAGAGCGGATCGCTCTCTCAAGTTCTTCCATACGGATATAGCCTCGGTCGTCCACGGACACTCGAGTCACGCTATAGCCCAAACTTTCCAAACGATCACATGCATGCAATACAGCATGGTGCTCAATCGTTGTCGTCACAATATGTTTCTTGTCCGGATGTCCAGCTGCGATACCGAAAATAGCTAAATTATCACTTTCCGTTCCACCGCTTGTAAAGATTACACTACGTGGAGAGGCCCCCAGCAAAGAAGCAATGAGATCTCGGGATTCAGTTATGGCTGAACGAGCTACTTGTCCAAACCGATGTAAACTCGAGGGATTGCCGAACTGATCCAAGAAATACGGCATCATACGTTGCAATACCTTAGGATGAAGCGGCGTCGTGGCAGCGTGGTCCAAATACAAAGGTTCCATCCGAAGCTCCTAGATATAAAACATAAAATTGTCTGTATTACCTGCATCTTGAAAGTTAATTAATGACGCAAGTGTTGTCGAATCAAGCACATTCGCGATACTATCTCGGATTCGAATCCATAAGTCGCGCTTTGCTGGATCGTCTTCTTCGGTAAAATCAACGGGACTGATCGGTCCCTCCAGCACCCTTATAATGTCACCAGACGAAATTTCTTCAGGTGTTCTAGATAATATATAACCACCATATGCACCGCG
>JBILCE010000206.1:0-2752 GCA_044353305.1 Paenibacillus sp. | reverse complement strand
CAATGGCTCACGCAGATATGGCGATGAGAGAATTTATACGACCTGACGGCTCTGTTAATCATATTGTCCAATTTGATGCTCATACTGGGGAAGTGGTTGGACATTTAGGCGGACAAGGCTACAAATTAGGCTCTTCGTGGTCAAGGGGGCAATCGTGGGCATTATATGGTTTCGCGCTTAGTTATCTTTATACGCGTAAGCAAGAATACCTTGATGTTTCTAAGAAAGTGGCAAACTATTTCATAACTAACGTTGCTGATACCGATTATGTTCCATTGTGTGATTTCCGAGCTCCAAAGGAACCGGTTATTGTAGACACCACCTCAGGGCTCGTTGCAGCATGTGGTCTTATTGAAATTGCCAGAGTGGTCGAAGGCAGTGAAGGTGACATGTATATGCGTGCTGCAATTCGCATCTTGAAGTCCATTGAGGAGAAGTATGGCAATTGGACTGAAGAGGAAGAAGCAATGATTACAATGGGAACAGTAGCTTATGACCGAACTCATCACGTGCCAATCATTTATGCTGATTATTATTTCGTAGAAGCAATTACTAAATTAAGAGGGGCAAAAGAGCTATTCTGGTAAACAAACCGTCAAAAGCCTAACGGTACAATAGCATCAAGGGTACTCTGGAATGCATACCTCTTTATAGAGACAACTGAAATAATAAATAGACATGTATTTTTACCCATCATTTATGATGGGTATTTTTTATTTCTTGTTTAAAGTAGATGTTTGATAAGCAGTTAACGGGGTTCTAGAAGAACTGGCGACAGGTGTTCTATAGGGAGTTTAGCAAACCGAATCTAAAGATCCTAAGGCGCTACAAACTATGCAGTGCTAGTCTATTTGATGTTAGACACTGTTCCCCCTCTTTGTTATAATTATTGAGGTGTCTCAAAACTGAACCTGACGGAGGGAAACAAACTTTGAACACGATCAATTATGTCGTAGTTGCGATATTCATCGGGTTAGGTATTTTGCTGCCAGTTGCTGCATTGACTATAGGAAGATTTCTTCGGCCCCATAAACCCTTGGATCCGAAGCTAACGACCTATGAGAGCGGTAATGAACCGGTTGGAGAAAGCCATGTTCGTTTTAACATCCGGTATTACTTGTTTGCCTTAATGTTCGTTATTTTTGATGTTGAAACTGTATTTCTGTATCCGTGGGCGGTTGCATACAGTCAGCTAGGTCTTTTTGCTTTAGTTGAGATGTTTGTGTTTATTGCTCTGCTTGCTGTAGGGCTTATTTATGCTTGGAAGAAGAAGGTGCTGCAATGGACTTCAATTTAGGGTCAGTGTCTCCCGAAGAGAAACAAGAACTCGAACGCAACGTGTTTATGACCACGTTAGAAGAGGTCAAAGCATGGGCGCGAAGCAATTCATTATGGCCACTTACATTTGGTCTTGCTTGTTGCGCAATTGAAATGATGGGAACGGGTGCGTCGCACTATGACCTCGACCGATTCGGCGTTATTTTTCGAACATCGCCTCGGCAGTCGGATGTTATGATTGTAGCAGGAACGGTGACGAAGAAAATGGCCCCATTACTTCGCCGTTTGTATGATCAAATGCCTGAGCCTAAATGGGTCATTGCTATGGGTTCATGCGCTACAGCGGGCGGACCTTACATAAAGTCATATGCCGTAGTAAAAGGCGTAGACCAAGTCGTTCCCGTGGATGTATATATACCTGGCTGTCCGCCAAATCCTGCTGCGCTCATCTATGGTATCAATAAACTGCAGGAGAAAATTCGCTACGAAGCGAAAACTGGAAAGCGGGTGACCAATCGATGAGCGAGGAAAAAGAAATGGGTGTGCCAGCGCAAGATGACGCGGAGGCAAAGGCACAAGCCGCCGCAGAGGCAAGAGCGGCAAGAGCTGCAGAACGTGCCGCCAAAGTTGGCGCAAGCGAGCCTGAGGCGCCGAAGGAACCGTCGCCCAAGCAACCCCTACTCGACCGTCTCGTTGCGATCATAAGCGAAACCGTCGCCGCCGAAGCGATCGAGCACGCATCGATTAACGAACGCGACGCCCATCTGCCAACCGTGGTAATCAAGGCTGACCACTGGTTGAATGCCGCTAACATGTTGAAGGATCATCCAGAACTTCAACTTCACTACTTACGTAACGTAAGCGGTGTAGACATGGAAACTCACATTGAGGTGGTTTACCACTTGATCTCGCTCGATGTGAAACAGGACTACTGCGTAAAAGTGAAAACCGCACGCGAAGAGGCAACCGTTCCATCGGTGACTCCGATCTGGTCGACAGCCAATTGGAACGAACGTGAAATATACGATTTACTTGGCGTTGACTTCCCGGGTCACCCTGACCTTAGACGCATCATGATGCCGGATGACTGGGTCGGTTATCCACTGCGCAAAGACTATGAACCGCTGGACCCGGAGGTATAACAATGGCGATACGCACCGAAGAACTATTACTAAACGTCGGCCCCCAACATCCGAGTACACATGGTGTATTCCGTATTATCGTCAAGCTTGACGGCGAGACCATCACTGAAGCTACACCCGTCATGGGTTACCTCCATCGTGGGACGGAGAAACTCGCGGAGAATCTCACCTACACACAGATTATTCCTTACACTGACCGGATGGATTATGTATCCGCAATGACAAACAATTACGTCATAGTTAATGCTGTCGAGAAGCTGATGGGACTTGAAATTCCCGAGCGGGCAGAATACCTGCGACTAATTGTCATGGAACTCCAACGCATAGCGAGC
>JBILCE010000205.1:0-2753 GCA_044353305.1 Paenibacillus sp. | reverse complement strand
TGCACCGACCCCGGTCACCGCATTTTTAGCGGTCGTTTCGAAGGCTGCAGCTTTCGCCATGTTGTTCCGTTTCATTTATGATGTTTTCTTTAACGTTGCCTTATCGGATAAGTACTCGTTTAGGGATGATATTTTCTTTACCTTAAGCATATTGGCTGCTACAGCTATGGTCATCGGTAACGTACTGGCGCTTCGACAAAACAATATTAAGCGACTGTTTGCTTACTCAGGCGTAGCCAATGCAGGCTATTTGTTGATACCAATTGCATTACAGTTTTCACTCGTACACTATATCAACTTCTCTGAGTTCTATTACTACCTTATCGCTTACTTGTTTATGAACATCGGAGCGTTTGCCGTTGTCATGATGCTGGAGCGGTCGACCGGTAGTACAGAGCTGCATCAATTTGCGGGGTTGTACCACCGAGCACCTCGAACGGCAATTGGGATGACGCTGATTATTCTATCGTTGGCTGGACTACCTATTACAGCCGGCTTCTTCGGAAAGTTTTTTATCCTATTTGGTGCAATTCAGTCAAAACAATATGCACTAGGCGCGATTCTCATCGGCACAAGTGTGTTAGGCTTCTACTACTACTTTAGGATCATTCGGCAAATGTTTATGCGAGCAGATGCGGACTCGAAGGTCGTACAAGGAACGATCGGGCAACACATCACACTTTGGATTTGTGCAGTATCAGGTGTTCTGATCGGATTGTTCCCACAATGGATACTTGAATATGTGAACAAAGTGTTCTCTATTGCAGTAGACTTGTTTACCTAAGTATAGGTGCCTTCCCAATGGGAAGGCTCTTTTCATATCCGGATAGAAATGGCGGGATTCCTATGGCAGTTTCAATGATAATGGCAGTAGCAACGGAGGCTATTAACGAATCAAAGATGATCGAGGCGGCATCTAAAACGTCAACGTTAGGAGATTTGGTTCAGATTGGGTTAGTCATCGTGTGTATCGGATTGGCGTGGTACGGGATACAGCAAATTCGATTAGAGTTATTTCTTCGGAATTCAAAAAGTGGAGCATCGAAAATTTTGCAAATTCTATTATCTATCGCACTTGGTTACCAAGTAGCTCGTTTTACGATCGATTATATCTCCTGGTCACTTAGTTGGTCGGGATTTCGATGATGGTTTAAGCTGTTTTTTCGAATAACATCCCCATCTTTTGTCAACAATGACATTCAAGGATTTATCTATCTACCCTTTAGGAACGCGGAGGTTGAACTATGCACAAAATTATCATCCGCGGAGGCAACCCTCTGTCCGGTAAGGTCCGATTAAATGGAGCAAAGAATGCGGTTTTGCCGATCCTTGCTGCTTCAATGCTTGCTCAAGATGGGGAAAGCATCATTCATGAAGTGCCTACTCTAGAAGATGTGATAACGATGTATAGGGTACTGGAAGGGCTTGGCATTCAGATTGTTCATGACAAGGGACAAGTTTGTCTACGTGCGAATCAAATTACAGTCTTTGATGCGACAAGCGAATGGGTGCGAAAAATGCGGGCATCCTTCCTCGTCATGGGGCCTTTGCTTGCTCGTTTAGGACAAGCGCGAATCGCGCTTCCAGGCGGTTGTGCGATCGGCACACGTCCAATAGACCAGCATTTAAAAGGATTCGAGGCAATGGGTGCTGAGATTGAAGTAGGCCAAGGGTATATCGAAGCGAAAACAAATGGTCGCTTGCGGGGCGCAAAAATATACTTAGATGTCGCCAGTGTCGGGGCAACAGAAAACATTATGATGGCGGCGACATTAGCAGAGGGAACCACGATTATTGAGAATGCTGCGAAGGAGCCAGAAATCGTAGATTTGGGTAACTTTTTGAATGCGATGGGGGCACGTGTTAGGGGAGCAGGGACAGGAACGATCCGGATTGAAGGGGTCGAAGTGTTACGTGGAATAGCTCACACAGTCATTCCAGATCGGATCGAGGCAGGCACATATATGGTCGCTGCAGCGATTACCGGTGGGACATTGTACATTGAGGGTGCGATTGCCGATCACATGCGACCGGAAATTTCTAAACTCATGGAGATGGGCGTAGAGATTGGAGAAGACGAGAACGGTGTTCATGTTCGCGCAGACAAGGGTCTTCGAGCTGCTGACATCAAGACATTGCCGTATCCAGGATTTCCAACCGATTTACAGGCTCAGATGATGGCGCTACTATTGGTCACCGATGGCACTAGCTTAGTTACGGAAACCGTATTTGAAAATCGATTTATGCATGTAGACGAGTTTAAAAAAATGAACGCACAGATTACCGTCGAGGGAAGGACTGCGGTCGTAAAGGGGAACTCGCAATTGACCGGAGCGAAAGTCAGCGCATCTGACCTTCGAGCGGGCGCTGCGCTCATTCTTGCCGCCCTGGCCGCCGATGGCGAGACTGAGATCACAGGCATCCAGCATATTGACCGCGGATACGTCAGCATTGTCGACCGACTCAGCGAGGCTGGAGCCGATATCCGTCGCCTCGAACAAGTGGAAGAGGCAGAGGCCCAGGCACACGTATCAGTCGAAGTAAGTTCGGAGGCAATTCCGCTTTTCCCTACCGTTCAGGTACAGCCCACTTGGGCTTAAACCAGAAATAGACTATGAAGCTAACGAAAAATTATAATAGCAAAGATGTAGCATGCGGCTGATAGGATATTCAGTCACATGCTACATCTTTGTATGCTTATGCAGTTTCAGTCCGTTTGCGACTCATCATCTGCATGGTAGGAATATTGACAA
>JBILCE010000204.1:0-2756 GCA_044353305.1 Paenibacillus sp. | reverse complement strand
ATAGCTGTTCCGCAGGTATATTTCATTTGCAGACAAGCATATAGATGAGAAGAATGGACAAATCAAAATAACCAAGAGAAACCTAGCCCGACATGGGAAAGGGGGGACTTCACCTCCATGCAAGCTTGGATGGCGGCACTGCTACCAGAGCGACTTCGAAGTGTGGTGGAGCAAATTCCAGAGCCTATCTCTAGCACGCTTGAGGAGTTGCGCATACGTGAAAGCCGACCTCTAGAGATAGGATATAGCGGGACGTATGCATTCGTGCGAAGCGGAGGTACATTGACCATGCGTGCCGATCAAGCGCTCATTCCCAGCAGGGATGACTGCGCACGTCTACTCGACAAGCTAACCGCACATTCGCTTTACTCGTTCGAGGAGGAGCTCAAGCGTGGATACATCACGGTATGGGGTGGGCATCGCGTAGGACTTTGTGGCAAAACAGTTTTAGACCTCGGTAAAGTACGTCACATTCGCGACATCAGTGGTTTTAATTTACGTATTGCCCGTGAAGTGACCGACTGCGGCGCAACGACACTGCCGTATCTTTTAGATGAGCATGCACAGTCCGTCCACCATACTCTAATCGTATCGCCTCCTCAACAAGGCAAGACAACGTTAATTCGTGATTTGGCGCGGTTGATTAGTGGGGGAATGTCAAATCACACTGCGTTGAAATCTGGTCTAAAAGTGGGCATTATCGATGAACGATCTGAAATAGCCGCTTGCCATGCAGGGGTTCCTCTTTATGATGTTGGACCTCGTACGGATGTCATGGATGGATGCCCAAAGGCAGAGGGTATGATGATGATGATCCGATCGATGTCTCCCCAGGTGCTCGTGGTAGATGAGATAGGGCGGGAGGAAGATACGGCTGCGCTCAGGGAAGCCATGCACGCAGGGATTCGGGTTATCGCGACAGCCCACGGACAATCGATGGACGATATATGTAAGCGGCCCGCGTTACGAGAACTCGTCGCCGAGCGACTTTTTAGCAGATACGTGTTTCTTCGTAAAAAAGATAGCATCTTCGCTGTACACGCCGTCATGGATGAGAGGGGGATACCCATTAGACGGTAGCAACTGTGAAGGAGGAAATGACATGCTGAAGTTGATTGGAGCCACGCTAATCATGGGCGCTGCTACAGCAATCGGTTTTTACCAAGCCTTGCTCTTGGCACGCAGACCGCGACACATTCGACACCTACTACAAGCGCTGAAACGGCTTGAAACAGAAATTCATTATGCTTACACTCCATTGCCTGACGCCTTGCGTTCATCCGCCCGAGGGTTATCACCACCAATCGCCGGGTTACTTACACAGACAGCGCTTTTGCTCGAACAATCCGCTGGCACCACGAATGAGAGTTGGCTTCTCGCTTCAGACCGATGGTGGAATCGAACCGCTCTCAAGGCAGCTGAACGAGATGTATGGCTGTCGCTTGGTACGACAATCGGGAATACCGATCGAGACGATCAAATGAAGCATTTACGCCTCGCAGCTACTCATCTCCAAGCCGAGGAGCAATCTGCCACAGAAGAGCAAAAGCGTTACGAAAGTATGTGGAAAAATTTAGGGGTGTTGGGCGGTGCGCTGCTTGTGATCTTGATGTACTGAGGTGCCGGTCTATGAATGTGGATATCAATGCGATTTTTCAAATCACAGGGATCGGGATCATCATCGCGATGATGCACACGGTACTGAAACAGATGGGAAAGGAAGATATGGCGCATTGGGTCACCCTAATTGGTTTCGTCGTCGTCCTTTTTATGGTTGTCAGTATGTTGAATGACCTGTTTAAAGAAATCAAAACGATCTTTCTGTTTCAATAATCAGGCGGTGGGGGCCAAAATGGAAATCGTGCAAATCGTCGGTCTTGGCTTTTTGACTACCGTATTAGCGCTCGTCTTGAAGGAGCAAAGACCGGTATTTGCTTTTTTGCTGGCTGTATTTACTGGAATCGTCATTTTTTTGTTTCTTCTTGGAAAGCTAGCAACCGTTATCCGTGTGCTGGAAGATTTGGCTGTCCAGTCGAATATTAATATGGTATTTCTCAAAACTATTCTAAAAATCGTCGGCATCGCCTACATTGCTGAGTTTGGGGCCCAAATTGTTCGAGACGCGGGGATGGAATCGGTTGCCTCTAAAATAGAATTATCCGGAAAAATATTAATCATGGTAATGGCCGTACCGATCATAACGGTCATTGTAGATACGGTTGTGAAGCTTATGCCGACCTAAAAGTTGTAGTAGGAGTGGAATTTGGTGCAAATGGCTCGTTCTGGTTGGATCGTCCCTTTGATTATCGGACTGTACATGCTGATAGGATTAACCAGTGTCGCTTTCGCTGCCCCTTCCAACGAAGTCATACAGCAAACCCCACCATCGGTCGACATGACCCAGGTTGAAAGTTATTGGAATAAGCTAATGAAGGAATACGGTGGTTTTTTTCCCGACAACAAACCTCCAACCTTCTCTGAGATGCTCATGACTGGCGCCAAAAGTTTTAGTCTAACGGGTATGTTGCAGGCTATGTTGAAATACCTTTTTCACGAGATTCTGATGAATGGTAAATTACTTGCGACCATTATTATTCTCACGGTATTTAGTATGATTTTGGAAACGTTACATAGCTCCTTCGAACGAAACACGATCAGTAAAGTAGGCTACTCGATCACTTATCTTGTGCTTATCGTGCTTGCTATTAACAGTTTTTATATAGCAATCGACTATGCCAAATCGGCGATCAGCCGAA
>JBILCE010000203.1:0-2760 GCA_044353305.1 Paenibacillus sp. | reverse complement strand
TCCGATCTATGGCGCATATCGGCTAAATATCCCTTATAAAACTCTTCCATCTCTAGATCTTGTTCTACGTTTAAAGTTTCAAGCGTTTGATGATTGAGAAAAATCTCAAGCTTTTCAATCGCTTCCTTCAACTTTGCTTTCGTCGACTCACAGACGTTCTTGACATTAAACATCGCCATAGAAAGTGCCCCTCCTCGAAGTTACTTGTCAGTATCGTACCATAATTTGAACCCAAAAAAAACTGCAGTTCGGAAATTCCATCCATTTCTTGCTTACTCGAATAAAACAAGTGTCACATCCTCACTATAACTTATACGAGGAGGTTGCATCGCGATGAAAAAAATAAGAAATGCTACCATCATTATTTTGTTAGGGTTTCTGTTTTTCATACCTTGGATTTATTCATCTAGGGATAAGCAACAGGATGAAAGCAGTCTGACCCCACAAGCGGAATTGCACATGAAAGAAGCACTAGTCGATACGGACGTTAGACGGACGGAAGAATTATGTCGAAGTCAATGTGCGATTAGTTTTGCAGACGGCTTGCGAACAATCGAAGCTGGTAACCCAGAGCAAATACGAACCAAGTTAGAATCCATGCAACAGATGCATCCTCACATGAGTAAGCTTCAGTATGTGGATGTGAAGCATATCACGCAACCTGTGGCTGTTGTTGGTTCCATCGACCCCCCATTAGCAGACCTATTCAGTACCTTTGAACAAGAAGCTGTAGCATCGATCCAAAAAGCACACACATACGAATCTCCGCCGATTACGACCCCGAATGGAACTTATTTTGTGATGGGTGTCCCCTCTGCGGATTCTCGATATGCATTACTGGGGGTTATTAATCAAAACATATTGCAGTACGTGCGACAACACCAAGTGAACAATTTGCGTGTAATCCCCTATCCAGCTGAGGGTAATTTCCAAATCGAATCGGTCGACTCTACTACGTTATCCGACGTGAATGTATCTCATCCAGAGCATAATGAAGGAACGAGTCACTATCATAAATATGAAGTAGTTGTTCGATTCAACCGTACAATGAGCGGAGATGAAATTCAACAAATTCAAAATGAAACTAGGTCGAAGTCTGTTCGAAAGCTTGGATACACTTACGTATTTGAGTCCGAAACGATGGAAGCCAAGCAATTGATGAACTATTTTCAAAGATGGCCTGTCATGTATGCAGAGCCACACTACTTATATTTGACAAATACTGATACCCCTAAAGAAGGAACCTCGACATCAGCAACGAGCGACAAACCAAACGATTTATTATATAACCGATACCAATGGAACCTACCCATTATCGAGACCGAGCAAGGTTGGGGAGTAGGGAAAGGAAGCAATAAGGTTGTGGTAGGGGTCGTGGATACGGGGGCTGATTTAGATCACCCTGATTTAAAAGGCCATCTTTTGACAGGTACAAATATCGTCAATCCTGAAACTTCCCCAATTGACGATGTGGGACACGGCACGCATGTCGCTGGTATCATCTCTGCGATTGTTAACAATGGTCAGGGTGTTGCTGGTATGACTTGGTATAACCCGGTACTCCCCATTAAAGTGCTGGATCAATCAGGGGCGGGTAGCACATATGCAGTCGCACAGGGTGTTATTTGGGCCACCGACCATGGAGCGAAAGTGATAAATTTGAGTCTTGGCAATTATGCGGATTCGAATTTTATGCATGATGCAATTCGCTATGCTTTTGATCATGATGTGGTGCTTGTTGCGGCAAGCGGCAATGACAACAGCGAGCAGCCTGGCTTCCCTGCAGCATATCCGGAAGTGTTGGCTGTAGCCGCCACCGATGTGAATAAAAAGCGGGCCACATTCTCTAATTATGGAGATTACATTGATGTGAGTGCACCAGGCGTATCCATTGCGAGCACATTTATGAAAGGTCAATATGCAGCCCTTTCTGGCACCTCCATGGCAAGCCCACATGTCTCCGCACTTGCTGCGCTTATACGTTCAGTTAATCCACAACTCAAGAATACTGAAGTCATGGACATCATCCGAGGAACAGCGGAAGATTTAGGTCCACGGGGTCAAGATAAATACTATGGATATGGACAAATTGACGTGGTCAAAGCACTACAAACTGCACAGCAAGCTGCACAAGCTAAGCAGCCTATTGTGAATGAACAAGGCCAATTAACAGAGCCTAAGGCATTTGAGAAATGGCTGGACATGTTCATTCGTTGGTTTTATGGACAACGTTAGAAGCAATCTCCAGTTGTATTTGAGCAAAAACTGACTTATACTGTCTTTTGGACACGGAAGTTTGACAGACAATCGCTGGCGGCAAAAACCGCGAGAGGAAAGTCCGGGCTCCGTAGGGCAGGATGCTGGATAACGTCCAGTCAACGCGAGTTGAAGGATAGTGCCACAGAAATGGACCGCCGATGGCGATTTCGATCGTACAGGTAAGGGTGGAACCGTGGTGTAAGAGACCACGAGGATCTCTGGTGACTTAGATCCTGGTAAACCCCATCCGGAGCAAGACCTAAGAGAACGCAGCAAGCTCCGTGCTTGCAACCTTAGCCCGAGGTGCGTTCGGGTTGGTCGCTGGAGTCGTGCAGTAATGTACGACCTAGATAGATGATTGTCGCTTCAATGGTGGGAGGCCGCGTATGCGTCCGTTATGACCACCGGAAGACACAAAACCCGGCTTACCGTCAGACTTCCCCACTCCATTAAAGCAGTTGAAATACTTCTGTATCGACTGCAGAAGGCACAACATCAGTC
>JBILCE010000025.1:0-8557 GCA_044353305.1 Paenibacillus sp. | reverse complement strand
CTCTCACCTTATGATCTAACAAGGGGCCGAATCACCTATCGTTTTAAATAGCGAGGAAGATATTCGGTATCTTACGAAAGTAGGTTTTCCTAGGGAAACCATCAGGAGGTATTTTCATGAAAGTTAGACCTTCAGTTAAGCCTATCTGCGAAAAATGCAAAGTCATTCGTCGTAAAGGCAATGTAATGGTCATCTGCGAAAATCCAAAACACAAACAAAAACAAGGTTAAGGAGGTGCATCCTGCTCTATGGCTCGTATAGCTGGTGTAGACTTGCCCCGCGACAAACGTGTTGAGATTGCCCTGACCTACATTTTTGGGATTGGCAAAACGACCTCCCAAAAATTAATTGCGTCTACTGGCATCAACCCAAATACTCGTGTACGCGATTTGACGGAAGATGAAGTTAGCCGCATCCGTGAAGCAATTGACAAGACCCAGAAAGTTGAAGGCGATTTGCGTCGTGAGATTTCGCTGAATATTAAACGTCTTATCGAGATTGGCTCTTACCGTGGCTTGCGTCATCGTCGTGGTTTGCCAGTTCGCGGACAACGCACAAAAACGAATGCCCGTACCCGCAAAGGACCGCGTCGTACGGTAGCGAACAAGAAAAAGTAAGGGGTGATTATCGAACATGGCTAAACCAAAATCTAAAGTTGCCCGTACCAAACGTCGCGATCGGAAAAACGTGGAGACCGGTGTCGCACACATTCGCTCTACCTTTAACAACACGATCGTTACTATTACGGATCCGCACGGCAATGCAATTTCCTGGGCTAGTTCAGGTAACCTCGGCTTTAAAGGTTCCCGTAAGAGCACACCTTTTGCTGCTCAAATGGCAGCGGAAACGGCTGCAAAAGCTGCAATGGAACATGGCATGAAAGTCGTTGAAGTTATGGTTAAAGGACCAGGTGCTGGACGTGAAGCGGCCATCCGTTCGCTCCAAGCTACTGGATTGGAAGTAAACGTGATCAAAGACGTAACTCCGGTCCCGCATAACGGTTGCCGTCCACCTAAACGTCGTCGCGTTTAATTCATCTGTAAGGGTAGTATATTTATCCAAAACATGAGAACAATGGTGTGAAGGATAGGCATACTACGGAATTATATTTTGATTTATCCAGACGGAGCGACGTTCGGAGGAGGTTTATTTTAATGATAGAAATTGAAAAACCAAAGATAGAAACCGTATCATTGAGTGATGACGGTACTTATGGAAAGTTCGTCGTCGAGCCTCTAGAACGTGGATACGGGACAACGCTTGGCAATTCGCTTCGCCGAATCTTGCTCTCTTCTCTACCAGGAGCAGCAGTAGGGTCCGTGCAGATTGACGGTGTTCTTCATGAGTTTTCGACAATTCCCGGCGTACTAGAAGATGTTACGGAGATTATCCTTAACCTCAAAACACTATCGTTAAAGATTCATTCCGACGAAGAAAAGATACTGGAAATCGACGCAGAAGGAGAAGGCGTTATCACAGCAGGAGACATTCGTGCTGATAGCGACGTGGAGATTCTGAACCCTGATCTTCATATCGCAACGCTATCTCCAGATGCACGACTTCATATGCGTATTTACGCAAACCGGGGTCGTGGGTATGTGCAAGCGGATAAGAACAAGCGTGATGACCAACATATTGGTGTCATCCCAATTGATTCTATTTATACGCCAATCACACGAGTCAATTACAGTGTTGAAAATACGCGCGTTGGACAAATAACTAATTACGATAAACTCACATTAGAAGTTTGGACTAACGGCAGTATTCGTCCGGAAGAAGCGGTAAGCTTGGGCGCGAAAATTTTAACTGAACATCTTCTGTTGTTTGTCGGTTTGACCGACGAAGCGAAATCTGCAGAAATTATGGTTGAAAAAGAAGAAGACAAGAAAGAGAAAGTACTAGAGATGACGATTGAAGAACTCGATCTATCGGTACGTTCCTATAATTGTCTGAAACGCGCAGGCATCAATTCCGTCCAAGAGCTAATCACAAAATCCGAAGAGGATATGATGAAAGTACGTAATCTAGGTCGTAAGTCCCTAGAGGAAGTACAAGAGAAGCTTGTGGAACTCGGTCTTGGGCTAAAGGTTGAGGAATAAACGTTAAGGGAGGGAACTACATGGCATACCAGAAGTTAGGTCGTGACTCCAGTGCACGTAAAGCATTATTCCGTGACTTGGTGACCGACTTGTTTATACAGGAGCGCATTCAAACGACTGAAGCGAAAGCGAAGGAAATTCGTTCGATTGCAGAAAAGCTAATCACGCTTGCAAAGCGTGGCGATCTTCATGCAAGACGTCAAGTCGCATCTTTCGTACGTCGTGAATCAGCAGGCGATCAAGATGCTATCCAAAAGCTTTTCTCGGATCTCGCTACCCGTTATTCGGAGCGTCCAGGCGGTTATACCCGCATAATGAAGCTGGGGCCCCGTCGCGGCGATGCAGCTCCTATGGTCTATCTTGAATTGGTAGATCGCGCTTAACGACCGAATGAAAGGGTGGACAGAATCTTTGATTCTGATTAAGCCCTTTTTTTCTTCTTTTTTCGTCCAAAAGTGAGCAGGGGTATGACATGAGAAATATCGTAATGTCTGTAAGCTATGAAGGTACAAATTACTGTGGATTCCAGACACAACCGAATTTGGATACAGTCCAGGAACAAATAGAGAAGGCGTTATTGATGTTGACGGGGGAAAAGATCGAAGTGATCGCCTCAGGACGAACAGACGCTGGCGTGCATGCTCGGCGCCAAATCTTCAATTTCTTGACAGAGTCCCAAATTCCGATCGAGCGATGGTGTATCGCCATGAATACTCGACTGCCAAAGGATATCGTCATCCATGAAGCGATGGAAGCCTCTAACGATTTTCATTCCCGTTATAGTGTTAAAAGGAAAACATACCGTTATTGTATTCACCGCAGTAAGTTTCCAAGCCTGTTTGCTCGGCATACCCGATTTCATCACCCAATGCCGCTCGATATTGAAGCGATGGCTGAGGCATTATCACACTTGGTAGGAGAACACACGTTTACTTCCTTTTGCTCGATTAGAACAGCAGTTGGATCACACGTGCGCACCATATATGATGCGACCATCTATTTTGAACCAGAACCAGTACCCGGAGATGGTGCGGCAGGTGTGATCCAGATTGAGATCACAGGGAATGGCTTCCTTTATAACATGGTGCGAATCATTGTCGGGACAATCATTCAAGTGGGAACCGGAAAGCGAAAAAGCTCGGATATTCCGAAAATTTTAGCGGCTCAGAATCGTAGGGCTGCAGGTCCAACAGCGATGGCACACGGTCTTATTCTATGGAACGTTGAATATTAAATAGAATATCAGATTCATCTTGCTATTCTAATTCGATTAGTGTATTATGGTAAATGGACTTTATAGCGGCTACCCCACGGCCCCAGCTGTATCGATCCGACCAATGGACTTTTACAAGGTTTAGGAGGATTAACATGACTACCACATACATGGCGAAAGCGACTGACGTAAAGCAAGATTGGTATGTCATCGACGCAGCGGGCAAAACCCTCGGTCGTTTGGCAACTGAAGCAGCTAGTCTTATGCGCGGCAAACACAAGCCAACCTTTACGCCTCATGTTGACACTGGCGATTTCGTTATTGTCATCAATGCAGAGAAAGTCGTACTGACTGGCAAAAAACTTGATAAGAAAATGTATTATCGTCACTCTGGTTATCCAGGTGGACTTAAGACAACAAGCGCTCGTGAGATGATTAACACTAAGCCAGAGCGTGTCATTGAGTTTGCAGTACATGGCATGTTGCCTAAGAGCAAACTTGGTAATCAAATGAAGACAAAGTTGAAAGTATATGCAGGCGCAGAGCATCCGCATCAAGCACAACAACCGCAAGTTTGGGAACTTCGCGGTTAGTAGAGGGAGGACATTTTCGTGGCACAATTGCAATATTACGGAACAGGTCGTCGGAAACATTCGGTTGCGCGCGTACGTCTCGTACCGGGCGAAGGCCGGATTTTGATCAATAAGCGTGACATCAATGATTACTTCGGTCTTGAGACTTTGAAGCTTATCGTGAAACAACCGCTCTCACTAACCGATACAGTTAGTAAGTACGATGTGCTTGTTAACACGCATGGTGGTGGAACTAGTGGTCAAGCAGGCGCAATTCGTCATGGGATTTCCCGTGCTTTACTGAAAGCTGATCCAGAACTTCGTGGTTCTCTTAAGAAAGCAGGCTTCCTGACACGTGACTCACGTATGAAAGAACGTAAGAAATATGGGTTGAAAGCCGCTCGTCGCGCTCCTCAATTCTCGAAACGTTAATTCTTTTACAACCCAAACCCTTCCGGAGCAATCCGGACGGGTTTTTTCTTTTTCAACACGCACAAAAAATATAGTAAATGAAAACATTACCACAAATGGTGTTGACAACTCATAATAACGGATTATAATGAGTATTAACCAATAATTCATATAAAATTACTAGGAATTAATAAGGGGTGTTGCAAAATGAATTTAATTGAAAAACAATTAATTATTCAAGAAGCTGCAGAGCAATTTGAAACGTCATCAGCCGAGGATGTCATCGCATTTGCAGTAGAGAAGTTCCCGAATATAACGTTGGCGTGTAGTTTTGGAGCGGAAGATGTTGTTTTGGTGGATATATTGCACAAAATCAGCCCGAAGTCAGATGTTTTTTACTTGGACACGAACCTCCATTTTCAAGAGACTTATGAAACTCGAGATCGTTTGGAGCAATTCTATGGTAAGAAATTCGTTCAAGTTTCACCCAAATTAACCTTGGAAGAACAGGCTACACAATTGGGAGACGAATTGTGGAAAAGCGATCCTAATAAGTGTTGTGGTATCAGAAAAGTAGACCCCCTTGTCAACATTCTCAGTCAATATGAAGCATGGATTACGGGCATTCGACGTGATCAAGCACCTACTCGCGCAAGTTCTAAGAAAGTCGAATACGACGTAAAGTTCGGCCTCGTCAAGTTCAACCCGCTTGCTTCATGGACTTCCGAAGATGTATGGAAATACATCAAGAACAATAATATCATCTACAATTCGCTACATGATAACTATTACCCTAGCATCGGTTGTGAGAAATGCACGCGCCAAGTATTTCCTGGCGAAGATCCACGTGCAGGCCGTTGGTCTGGTTTTGAAAAGACTGAATGTGGGCTTCATAAATGAGTTAGTAGAAAGAGGAGAATAGAACATGACGTATACGATCGCTGCTCATGGCGGTACATTAATTCATCGTCTCACGACAGGTACACAACGTGATCGTCTGCTAAACCAGGCCAAGTCGCTTACTCAAGTCACTATCAATAATTGGGCATTGTCTGATTTAGATCTGATTGGCATCGGTGCATTTTCACCGCTTACTGGATTTATGAACGAGGATGATTATAAATCGGTTGTATACCATATGCGGTTGGCGAATGGAACGGTTTGGAGTATTCCAATTACTCTAGGCATAGAACCTAACATAGCTTCAAATTTAAGCGTAGGCCAAGATGTTGCGCTAGTCGGTGAGCAAGACGGAGTAATCTATGCCATCATGCAGGTGGAGAGTATTTACAACGTGGATCAGAGCGTTGAAGCGGTAAAAGTATTTAAGACCGCTGATACCGCCCACCCTGGCGTTGAAAAAATGTTCACTAAGCCTTCGACGTATATCGGCGGGGCTATCCAAGTAGTGAATCGGAAGCAACCAGAGAAGTTCGAGGAGTATTACTACGACCCGGCACAGACGCGTCAGTATTTTGCAGATCGAGGATGGAAGACAATTGTTGGTTTCCAAACCCGCAATCCTGTTCATCGAGCGCATGAGTACATTCAAAAAAGTGCTATGGAAATTGTAAATGCGCTTTTTCTTAACCCGCTTGTCGGCGAAACCAAATCAGATGACATTTCCGCAGATGTGCGGATGCGCAGTTATCTTGTGTTGCTCGAGAATTATTACCCCAAAGACCGCGTGTTTTTAGGTGTGTTCCCTGCAGCGATGCGTTATGCAGGACCTCGAGAAGCGATATTTCATGCAATTGTTCGCAAGAACTATGGTTGCACGCATTTTATTGTCGGTCGAGACCATGCCGGAGTAGGAGAGTATTATGGCACGTATGAAGCCCAGGAAATATTCCGCAACTTTACGGCTGAAGAGTTGGGCATTACACCACTGTTCTTCGAGCACAGCTTCTTTTGCACAAAGTGTGGGAATATGGCCTCTAGCAAAACTTGCCCACACGGTTCCGAAGACCATCTTCATCTTTCGGGCACCAAGGTGCGCGGACTATTACGAGATGGTATTTGTCCACCAAAAGAATTTACCCGTCCAGAAGTCGCAGAAGTATTGATCGAAGGCGTTAGAGAGCAAGCGCTCAACGCTAACAGCTAACTCAACATGGTTAGTTCAATGTAATAAACGGTATATTTGTCCACCCTGTCCCATATAGATGATACAAGTCTAGAAGAGGGGTGGATTTTTCATGCGGTTTTTTCGCAAAAGGTTCGTCGTCTGGATGAATGTTCAGGGAGCGCTGAAACTTATTATGTCGGCGATTATCCTGGCAATGATGGTATACATGTTCGCGTATGAACTACCATCTAGCCATACTTGGACTCATTGGACAATGCCATTATCAGGCAAGGTCATTGCAATTGATGCTGGTCATGGCGGGCCTGATGGTGGGGCGGAAAGCAAAGAAGGAGTCATTGAGAAGGATGTAAATTTAGCCATCTCGCTATATTTGAGGGACTACTTACAACAAGCGGGTGCGGTCGTATTCATGACCCGTGAAGAGGACAAAGACCTAGCCTCAGGCGACACTAAAGGGTATAGCAAGCGAAAAACAGAAGACCTCATGGCGCGGGTTAATCTAATCTCCAAAAAGAAAGCAAATATCGTAATTAGTATGCACCTGAATAGCGTACCTTCTTCTCGCTGGGATGGGGCGCAAGCATTCTATTATCCCTCGAATGTGGACAACGCTAGCCTTGCCTATTTTATTCAAGACGAACTTCGAAAATCACTCAATACGGATCGCGAGGCCTTAATGAAACAGGATGTATACTTGCTGAAAGCACTCAAAATGCCGAGCGTGCTCGTCGAAGTAGGTTTTCTATCGAACCCTGATGAAGCAAGACTCATGGCGACACCGGGCTATCAACAGAAAGTTGCAGCTTCGGTCTACCAAGGGATTCTGCGTTACGCATCGGGTGAAAAGGTGGGAAGTCGTTAATCTTGTGATATAATAAGGGATAAGTTCACAATCCCAATTAATCACGAGGTGTAAATATGTTTACTAAAGACGAAGTATTAGCTGCGCTACAACATATCTATGATCCGGAATTTCATCGAACGCTCACTCAACTCGGATTTATCCGCGATGTTATGGTTAAAGACGATCAAGTATCCTTAACTGTTGTTCTGACTTCCGATGACGAGAATCTCAAAAGCCAATATCGACAAGATGTGAATGAAGCATTGGTGAAAAAAGGACTAAAAGAGCTACCACATATTCGATTCCGACTTGTTACTGATCATGAGCGTGCTGAGGCAGTAAAGTCGTCAGAGACCTCACCTGAAACTCGACAACAAACACGTCCTGCCTCACAGCAACGGGTCCCCCAAGCGGCATCGATTTTATCGCCAGAGAGCGGTGTCACGTTCATTGCTGTCGCCAGCGGAAAAGGCGGAGTTGGCAAGTCAACGGTAACCGTTAACCTTGCCGTTGCTCTTGCTAGACTTGGTCAACGGGTTGGCATCATCGATGCTGACATTTATGGCTTTAGTGTGCCTGATATGATGGGAATCGATACCCGTCCAGAGATGGTTGATAATCAGATCATTCCCGTCGAGAGACATGGTGTAAAAGTTATATCCATGGGCTTCTTCGTGGAAGACAACGCGCCAATTATTTGGCGTGGTCCGATGCTTGGCAAGATGTTGCGCAATTTCTTCACTGAGGTACAATGGGGTGAGCTTGACTACTTACTGCTCGATCTACCTCCAGGCACGGGCGATGTCGCTTTGGATGTCCATCAGATGATCCCACAAAGCAAGGAAATCATCGTCACAACTCCACATGCAACAGCAGCATTCGTAGCTGCTAGGGCAGGGGCGATGGCCGTCCATACGAATCATGAAATTCTAGGCATAGTCGAGAACATGGCTTACTACATAGATAAATCAGGAGAAAAAGATTATATCTTTGGCCGTGGTGGCGGAGCCAAACTTGCTGAGGAATTGCACGCTGACCTACTAGCCCAAATTCCGCTCGGCGCTCCGGACAATCATGTCTCTGAACCAGACTATTCACCTTCCATTTACAAGGCAGAGAGCGAAACGGGCCGCATTTATCTGGATGTAGCGAAGCGGATAATCGAAAAAAACTAGGGAAAGAATGCTACTCTCGCCCTTTCGGGTAAGAGCAACTCTAACATTCCATTAGCTAACCTTAACGTAAGGGTTAGCTTTTATTTTTATTTAGCAACCTAGGTTTGATCGCCTTCCTTCTTTTTAGCTTTTTTCGTATCCTTCTCGCTATCCG
>JBILCE010000202.1:0-2769 GCA_044353305.1 Paenibacillus sp. | reverse complement strand
ATATCATTCTACCTAAGCTAACACATACAGGTGGAGCTACTTTTACTATTATATGCAGTCTTTTTCTGTGGTTGCTCGGTGGTCCTGGTCTAAAAGCCTTATTAGCCCTAGGAAGTAGCCATTTGCTTGTGCATGTTCTCAAGAAAAAATTCAATCGGGAGAGACCTTATCTAAAGCATGATGAAGTAAATGTAACCAAAAACCCATTAAAAGATTTCTCATTTCCATCTGGACATACAACAGCGATAACAACATTAACGGTTATTATTGCATTAACATACCCAATTTTGTCTATTATCCTATTTCCGATTGCATTATTGGTTGGTATATCTAGAATCTATCTTGGATTACATTATCCTACTGATGTAATCATTGGTGGCATCATCGGTTCTGTTTTCGCCTTATTGATACATTTCATTTTGTAATTATCTCAAATAGTAGCCAACAAAAAAAACCAGGAAACTGGTTTTTTGTTTTTTTCCACATATATATAAGTATGAAGATTTTGGACAACGTGCGGTTTCACATGTTACATTATTATAAATAGAGAAGCTAGTTCGGAGGAGAATTGCCCATGCTTAAAAAATTCACTTTCAATAAACCGTCTTGGATTGGATATGCGCTAGTCGTTATCCTTCTACATGTGATAGGGATAATCGGTCTAATGATCATTAGTCGAGATCACACTGAGCTTTGGAGCATTGGAGTGCTCGCATACTTACTGGGTCTACGACACGCCTTTGATATCGATCATATTGCTGCTATTGATAACTCTGTTCGAAAGCTCATTCAACAAAACCGTAGCGCACTCGGCGTCGGGTTTTATTTTTCTCTAGGTCACTCGAGCGTTGTTTTCATCATGGTAGTTATCGTAGCTATTTCTGTAAAATGGGCGCAGGCCAAACTCCCTCAGTTTCAAAAAATTGGTGGTGCGATTGGGGCGACAGTGTCTGGTTCATTTCTGTTGATCATAGGTGTTATCAATGTCGTTATTTTATTTCAGTTGATCCGGGTTATTCGAAGGTTACGAAATGGTAGTATGCCGACTTTACAAGCCCAAGAACTTCTTGCAGGTGGGGGACTAATCTCCCGATTGACAGCACCTCTTTTTCGATTTATAGACCGCAGCTGGCATTTGTATCCGCTTGGATTTTTGTTTGGTCTCGGATTTGATACAGCTACTGAAATTGGATTGTTGACAATGTCTGCTACCGCTGCTAACCAGTCGCTTCCTATTTTTGGAATTTTATCATTTCCGATTCTATTTGCAGCTGGCATGAGTTTGATGGACACGGCAGATGGCATTTTTATGACAAAAGCATACCGTTGGGCATTCACAAATCCGATTCGTAAAATGTACTACAACCTTACCGTCACATCGATTTCTATAGGGGCAGCTCTGTTGATCGGATTCGTTCAACTGGCGCACATTTTATCCGAGAGGAACATCGTAAAAGGTAAATTTTGGACGTGGATTGATGGGCTTGATTTTGAGATGTATGGATACGCATTGGTTGGTTTATTTGTCATCTCCTTTGCCATTTCCCTTGCGATTGCCCGTTATTTTCGATATAAAGATGGTTTGCCATCGGCTGAGGTTTAGTTAAAGTAGAACGAAATTCCCATCGTGCGGAGAGGGTAGGAACTTAGGATGGTTGCATTGGAAAAATGGGATGGACACACCCATACCCACTTTTGTCGACATGGTAGTACGTTTCCAATGGAAGATTATATCGAAAAGGCGATTGAACGAGGTTTTACGAGGTATTCCATTACAGAACATCCACCGTTACCTAAACAATGGGTATCCAATCCACAACTTATGAGCGAGCTAGCTATGGACATGGTTGAGCTGCCGGATTATTTAGATTACGCTTGGAAAGTAAAGCAACGCTATGCAGATCGAATTGATATTGCTGTAGGACTTGAATTCGACTATTTACCTGGCAATACTGACTTTACGCTTGATTTGGTAGATCGTTGGGAGAAGAAGATTGAAGACACCATTGTATCCGTCCACTACTTACCTGGATTTGGTGGGATTCGCTGTATTGATTTCAAGCCGGATGACTTTCAAGAAGGAATTTTGCGATATTACGGCACTATGGAAAAAGTAGTAGATGAATACTTCACGCATATAGAGCAAGCGATCGAATTGGCGGCGAAATTGCCGATGCGAAGTCGAATTGGACACATCAATCTAATTGAAAAGTTTCATACAGCGCTCCCCGAGATTGATCCGGACCAAATGAAGCGAAATCTGTTGAAGCTATTGCCAAAACTTGCGGCAAGCGGCGTCGGTATAGATGTGAACACAGCAGGGAGCCGTGTTACTACATGTGGTCGACCTTATGTTCCAGTTTGGTTCATTCAAGAGTGCCAAAAACAGAATATTTCATGTGTATACGGGTCCGATGCCCATAAGCCAGAATTTGTTGGCTTTGGTTGGGATTATTTTGAGCAGGCGGTGGGCAAATGAATCTACGAAGAAGATTTTTGATATATAGCGGTGGACAACTAGGGGACTGGGCAATTTCCGACATTCGAAAAGGAGATAAGCTGATAGGGGCCGATCGTGGTGCGTTATTCCTTATCAATCATGGATTACGACCAGATGTTGCAATCGGCGATTTTGATTCCGTTAATGCGGATGAAGTTGCTTTAATCCGGGAAAGAAGCCTTATCTTTTTCGATTTTGATCCGATTGATAAGAGTTCCACCGATACTGATTTGGCATTACAATGGGCAAAAGGCCAATATGCGACAGAG
>JBILCE010000024.1:0-8580 GCA_044353305.1 Paenibacillus sp. | reverse complement strand
ATGCCCTTACACCAGCAATTTCTTCTGACACTTGCGCGAGTCGGTTCGAATTGTTGCTCTTCGGGTCTCCAACGACGATACATAAATCCGCCTCTTTCGCCTGTTCCGCAACAGCTTCTTGACGTACTTGCGTAGCGAGACAAATCTCATTGTGAATTTCAGCAGTCGGAAACGTCTCGATCAATTGATTCATTATATGGCGAATATCCCATTGGCTCATAGTCGTCTGGTTGGTAATGATAATCCGATTAGTTTCCAAGTTTAAGCTTTGGATTTCATCAATCGATTCAATTAAATGGACATGCTCCGGGGCAATCCCAACCGCACCTTCTGGCTCTGGATGGCCCTTCTTGCCAATATAAATAATTTCATAACCTTCCTGACGTTTCTCCCGAATAAGATCATGTGTCCTTGTGACGTCTGGACAGGTAGCGTCTACAACCGTAAGTCCCTTGTCACGCGCACGTTTGCGCACTTCTGGGGATACCCCGTGTGCGGTAAAAATAACCGTTCCCTGTTCAATCTGTTCCAAAATTTCCAAGCGATTCGGTCCATCTAATGTAACAACCCCTCCCTTTTCAAAGAAAGAGGTAACATGTGAATTGTGGACAATCTGTCCGAGAATATAAATGGGCCGTGGAAGATTGATATTCTTGGCGGTTTGCATTGCCAACGCCATCGCATCAACGACCCCATAGCAGTAACCACGAGGGGATATTTTGACAACATGCATAGGTAGCAACTCCTGCCTATAATAGATAACCTCATTATAACTTAATCTGAGGACGGAAGGAAACTAGCGGGTAACCAAATCATGAATGTGGTACCTTCGTGAAGCCGCGTTTTGACCTCAATCGATCCACCATGCTTGTCGATAATCCATTTTGCAATGGACAGTCCAAGTCCTGTTCCGGTTTTCTTGCCACGGGAGAGGTCCGCCCGGTAGAACCGTTCAAAAATATGAGGAACCTCTTCTTTATCCATGCCTATTCCGGTATCCATAATTTTAATGCCTATCTGATCGTTGTCACGTAGTGCCTCAATCCGCACATAACCTTTATCAGTGTAGTTAAATGCATTCTCTATAAAAATAAACAACAGCTGTTGCAAATAATCCTCATTCCCATAAACAGAACTACCTTGTAGTGCGGACAAATCCCCAACCTGCCAATCGACTGACTTAGGCAGAAGTGTCGCACGACGCACGACCTGCTGGACGATGGGCTCCATGGATACCCAGTCCTTGTCCATTTCCACACCAGCATCTGCCCTTGCGAGGGATAATAGATCGTTGATTAACCTGCTCATTCTTGCAGCTTCACCGGCAATATCCTGCATCGCCTCACGGGTCATCTCCAAATTAGCCGACTCTAGCAATGTAGGAAGTTCGACGTTCGACTTCGCCCACATCCGTTCAAGCAAATCGACATTCCCACGAATTGTCGTCAAGGGTGTCCGTAATTCATGCGAAGCATCCGAAACGAATCGACGCTGTGCGCTATAAGACTCCTCAAGCTCGGTATACGCACTTTGTAAGCGAGCAAGCATGCTATTGATTTTTTGCGTAAGCCGCCCAATTTCATCAGATGGACCTGTGTAATCAATGCGGTTAGCGAGATCATCCCCCTTCTCGATTCTCTCCGTTGCCGCAATTACTTGATCGATCGGTTTCAGCGCTTTTCGCGCAAGAAATAGACCCAGCGTTGCTCCGATCAAGATGACAATAACCGTAAGAAGGATAAGCACCGACAAGAGCGTTTCGAGAAATTGATTCTGACTATTTAATACGGAAGCAACCTGCAATACGCCATAGAATACTTTTTCATCCGTGTTCATTGTGACAATAATCGGTTGACTTAAGATTAATAAAGCATTATTTTCAACCGTGTGGGATTGAAAGATAAGTTGATTCTCCGGTAGTAGCTTTACCGTCTCGATTGTTCCTTCGGGATAAGGAAACGGTTGATTGCTTGAACCCGCTACAACACCGTCCTCCTGTAACACTTGAACATATAAATTCGAGTATCGATAATCATCAAGTTGAGGCATGGTAACGGTGTAAGCTACACCACCCCGTGTAATGACCGGCCTAACTCTCATTTGGGAGTACACGGTTTGCGCCATGTTTTTTAACTCCACTCGTTGATTATTCTGGTAAGTCTCTCTCAGAAAAAAATATAATGCTGATCCGAATAAAACGAGTGTGATGGCCAAAATGCCGGTATACCAGAGAGTCAGACGTAAGCGAATCGTCATCTCATGCCTCTCCCCTCAACACATAGCCTGCCCCTCGAACCGTTTGGATCACCCGCTTGCCACCATGCTCCTCCATTTTCTGCCGCAACATGGCAATATAAACTTCCAAAACGTTCGATTCACCCACAAAGTCGTAGCCCCATACTTTCTCCATAATCGTATCCCGAGACAATACCCGCTTCGGATTCTGTAAGAATAGGTGCAATAAATCGAACTCTTTGGTTGTCAATTCCAATCGTTTGCTGTTGCGAAACACTTCTCGCGTATCTACATCTAAAAGGAGATCTTCAAAGCTCAAACGCTTTAACTTAGGCACTCCTTTGTCGACACGTCTACGCATGAGGACGCGGACACGAGCCAGCAGTTCTTCAAGCGCGAATGGCTTCACTAAATAATCGTCAGCACCTAGGTCGAGTCCTTTCACTCGGTCGGAAACGGCATCTTTTGCTGTGAGCATGAGAATAGGAGTGTCTAGTCCCCCAGCGCGCAGACGTCGACAAATTTCCCAACCATCGATGTGTGGCATCATGACATCTAACACGATTAGTTGGGGATCGAATTCGAGGATACGCTTCAACCCCGTGTATCCATCGTTCGCCGTCTCCACAGAATACCCTTCGAATGTGAGCGAACGTTTCAACATCAATGTAATTTTATCGTCATCGTCAATGACCATTATTTTTTCACTCACCGGAATCCCCTTCCCTTCCTTCCTATTATCTCAATATTGTTGCAAAAAAAGAAGCATCCGTTCGCGATTGCTCGGATCGGCCGCTTCTTGAGCCCCAAGTTGGAGCCTCGCTAGCTTACTGCTTTGGTTGGGTGGCTTCGTCGTTATTCATATCTCCAATAGTTAGATCAATCGTCATACTTTTTCCATCCCGAATAATGGAAAGACTGACTTTCTCGCCGACCTTGCGTGTTTGAGTCTTCTTTTTAAGATCCTCGGTGTTCACAATTTTTTCTCCAGATAGGGCGTTAATAACATCATATTGTTTTACCCCCGCTTTAAATGCAGGACCGCCTGGTAAAACGTTGTAAACTAAAGCACCTTGTGTGCTGTCTAGCTTAAGTAGTTTTTGCGTCCGAGCGTCTATATCCTGTGGTGTGACACCAATATATGGTGCAGGAGGTCTAGGGATTTTGGTGCCAGTTTTTAAATTCGGCAAAAGATTCTTAATTGTCGACGTCGGAATAGCGAAACCAATGCCTTGAGCCTGTGCACTAACAGCGGTGTTAATACCAATGACCTCACCAGCCATATTGATTAAAGGACCACCCGAGTTGCCCGGGTTGATGGACGCATCTGTCTGTAGCAGATGGCGATAAGAGCGTGTTCCATTATTCCCTGGTATGTCGATTGGACGCTCTTTTGCACTTAGCACGCCGACGGTAACGGTATGATCAAAGCCAAGCGGATTGCCTATCGCAATAACCCAATCGCCAATAGCTGTCTCGTCCGGGTTGCCTAAAGGTAATGTTGGGAATGCTTTTTCCCCTTCAATTTTGAGTACGGCAAGGTCGTAATCGTAACTACTTCCAACCACTTTGGCGATAAATTCCTTGTCCGAACCTTCCATAACAACATGAACTTCGTCCGCACCATCAATCACATGTTCATTAGTTAAAATATAACCCGACTGCTCGAAAATAAAGCCCGAACCTAATCCTACTTGTTTCAAAGCACCACTATTACTTTCATTGCTGCTACCACCATTGTCGGGCTGCTGTTGCGTTCCACCATCACCAAAGAAATAGCGGAAAATTGGATCGTCAAACATTGTACCAGTCGTTCCCCGGCGGGTCGATTGCTTTTGTTTCATATACGACTTAACGAGAACAACCGCTGGGCTCGACTTATCTACCACCTGTGCAAAAGAGGTCGGCCGACCATCAGTAAAGACTGCGCTCTTCAACGTGCCATCATTACTATTGTTACTCAAGGCGGACGCAGCTGATCCATCTGATGTACTTGAACCATTAGTCGCTTGAGTGTTGGCGGTAAATAGATTCATTTTGTCGGAAGCAAACATGAGCCCGCTCACGAACACTGCTCCGGCCAAGAATGCTACAAACATCTTGCGAAACGTAGATCGGCGCCGCGGCTCATGGCCCATCCATGACTCAGACAATTGTTGTTCATTGTAGTTGTGACGTAGTCCGTATGCCCGAATAGGCCGCGGTGGTGTTGCGTCCACTTCATAGTTGCTATTATCAGTTGTAAACGAAGACATATCCTCTAATTGTTCTTGCTGCATGCCGGATTTATGAGGCCCATAGGAGTAATAATATGAAGGTCGATTTTGTGGTCCTTGTTCAATAGATCTATCACCACGAACATCCGACTCTTTAGACAGCGAGTTCAAAAACTCACTTTCGTCTCGCTTGTTATCTTCCATATCCTAAATTCCTCCTTTGACTACTACTGTTGTATTGTTACCCTTATCATGCATGACTAACCTTAAACGAACCTTAATCCCAGGTAAGACTTACATAAAAAAAGAAAAAGACCGCCTCTCTAAAAAAGAAAGGCAGTCAACGCAAAGGAATACCTATTGTTGTAACCCTTGCTCAAGTTGACGCAACACATGATTCGCTTTTTCTACCCATTTGGTTTCGACTTCCGCATCCTTGTCAATCGGATCCTGAAACTGATCAATCAGCGCACCCGAGATACGAACGCGCGCTTCTGGGTCCAAACCATCCTGATATAGATGCTTTAAAACAAATGGTTGATCGAGCGTTAGCAGAGCATTCGAACCGATTTCTTCACCATCAAACTCCCCGCCCGACACCCGAAACGGAATTCGCAACCAAACCTTATGTTCCTCATCTAAGTATCGGTCAAAGTAGCCGTGATTATAATCCCAATTTCCACCCAGCGCAAAGGAAAAACTACCCAAATATTCATTCCATTCATCAAAATATTTTTCGCGATTCTCCAAATTGGACGACAACGGGACCATTTCTTACCCTCCTTCTGCTTGTCATTATAATGAACATCTGTAGATTGCATTATTCACAGAAAGAGATGAAACGTAGTTTCCCGACTGGGGTAGAAAAAGAAAAAAAGCTGACGAGAGTTTCTCGACAGCCTCTACTAACAATGAATAAGGAAATAACATCACTACGGAGATATGCAGATTTACTATTTTTTCTCAGCAAGCCAACGGGATAGATTTGCGATTTCTTCATCTTTCAGTTGTGTTTTGAAACCCGGCATCATTCCTTTGCCGTTCTGTAGCAATTTATACGTTTGCTCTAGCGTAAGCTTACTGCCCACCTTCTGTAGGTTTGGCCCTACTCCACCTTGCAAGTCGACCCCGTGACAGCTAATACAATTTTGCTTATATAAAGCTTGTGCAGCAGTCGCGTCTAAGGTGCCCTCAGGCACTTTTGCCGCAACAGCGGTTTTCTCCTTATCATGCTGTTGATTTGATGCAATATCGAACAACACCGCGATACCTAGAACAGAAGCACACACTAACAAACTTGCAAAAACCCATTTATACATCTCGATTCTTCCTTTCGTGTTCTTCTCAAATTATTTAATGGAGGTGAGTTAAATTCTCTTCATTATTATACCCGTTAATGAATCATCGAAAAAGACTATAAATGGCATATAAATCTAAAAAGTTGTGACTATTTCGTGGCAGATGGACAGCAAGAGAAATCAGATCCTCATTGTGTTTATCATGTCATTTTTTCTAACATATAATGTTGACATAAATGCCGTGACGGAATTATAATTAGTCGTGTTTTTCGAACATACATTTAGAAGGGATGTCTTCAACATGGAGTTGAGTTTAACTCAATTATCGCAGGGACTAGATACGATCTGGGTAGTTTTAACGGCTGCAATGATCCTGCTTATGGAAGGCGGCTTTGCGTTACTTGAGGCAGGCTTCGTTAGGCAAAAAAATGCGGTCAGTATTATCATGAAGATTTTTGTAGACATTGCATTCGGGGCACTTGTATTTTATTTTATTGGATTTGCGTTTATGTATGGTAAAGATTTTGGTGGGTTTATCGGTCTTTCTGGTTTTAGCCTCAATGGCGCTTTGGACCATCTTCCATCGAATATATCACACGAAACCTACTGGCTTTTCCAGTGCGCATTCGTTATTGCGGCCATCTCAATCGTGTCTGGCGCCGTAGCGGAGCGCATTAACTTCCGCGCTTATATTCTTTATACGATTGCCATGACTGGACTTATTTATCCTATTGCCGGACATTGGATTTGGAGTGTTGGAGGATGGTTGGGAAGCCTTGGCATGCTTGATTTTGCTGGTTCAGCAGCGATCCATGCATTGGGTGGTTTTTCCGCGCTTGCTGCAGCAATGGTTCTCGGACCACGAATTGGGAAATTTAGAGAGGACGGTTCTCCTAACATTGTTCCACCATCGAACCTTCCACTTGCATCTGTGGGTGCATTCATTCTATGGTTCGGTTGGTTCGGCTTTAACTCAGGAAGTACGCTAAGTGCCACGAATACCTCCATTGGACATATTGCAGTTACAACAATGCTCGCTGCTGCGGCAGGTGGAGCGGCTTCTATCCTATTCACCATGTTTCGTTATAAAAAAGCTGACCCACCGATGGTTATTAACGGTTCACTCGCCGGTCTTGTTGGGATCACAGCCGGTTGCGCATTCGTCTCCGATGGCGTCGCTATCCTGATCGGTGCTATCTCTGGAATCGCCATGGTACTCGCAAGCGAGTGGTTGGAATCACGTCGGATTGATGATCCGGTTGGCGCATTCGCCGTGCACGGTGTAAGCGGAAGCATCGGAACGTTGGCAGTTGGACTGTTCACAACACCCGAGTTTGCTCAATCGACTGCAAAAGGCTACGTCGGCCTATTCTACGGTGGTGGTTGGCAGTTGTTGGGAATTCAAGCATTAGGCCTAGTCTGTGTATCGGCGTGGGGTTTTGCTCTTACCTGGCTATTCCTTAAACTGATTAATAAGGTCGTAAATGTACGAGTTACCCGAGATGAAGAACTAATCGGGCTTGATGTTGGTATCCACGGTGTACCTGCATATAGTCAAGATCATGATTTCCTTAGCATAAATTCGCTGACGAACAACCAATACAATAACAGAGAATAATTTTAGAAATAATAAGCCCCCGCAAACCGGAATGAGATTCCGATTGCGGGGGCTTGTTATATATTAAATCTTGATTATGCCATCTCCCGTTCCATATCATTCGACGGATCTACGTTGTCTTGTGGCTGGGATCCATTGAGAATAGCTCGTGCTGCCTCGATTTCCGCACGGATCTGTTTAACTTGTTCCATCGGCTTCCGAACATAATGAATATACTCTACGGCAAAATGATGGTCCGGTTTCTTGCCACTAAACATTCGACGAAGACCTGACATTGATTGATAGGCGCGTTCTTCCAGATGGCGTTTCTTCTCATATCGTTCAACAATTTGCATGATTTCGTTAATTCTCTCTTCTCGCAAAGAAATGTATGCTTCCAGAAATGGATACACATCAGTTGCTTTTCGTTTGCCCATGCGAATTGAATTCTCTACTTTTTGAATATTAATCACAATTAATCACCTGTCCTTAAATGTAAACATACATAACATAATAGTAGTTTACTACAAAAGGTTACAGATGAGAACTACCTTTTTTCATCAAGTTGATGTCAGGTTTAATTCCCTTGCCTTTGCTTGCTCTTGTTCTCAATATCTTCACGAATCATTGAGATCACATCAGCAACCGCTTGAACTCCGAGATCACCCTCGCCCCGCTTTCTTACGGACAAGGCATCTGCCTGCACTTCATTCTCGCCAACGACTAGCATGTAAGGAATCTTCTCCAACTGTGCCTCGCGAATTTTGTAGCCTAGCTTCTCATTTCGAATGTCCGCTTCTGCACGAATGCCAGCAGTTAGAAGTCGCTCCGTTACACGATTGGCGTAAGCTTCGAAGGCTGGCGATACCGGTAACACACGTGCCTGCGTAGGTGATAGCCAGGTTGGCAACGAACCAGCGAAGTTCTCAAGTAAGAAGGCGGTCATACGTTCCATGGTAGAAATAATTCCGCGGTGAATGACGACTGGACGATGCTTCTGTCCATCCTCTCCAGTGTATTCCAGCTGGAATCGCTCTGGAAGCAAGAAGTCAAGTTGTGCTGTCGACAACGTCTCTTCTTTCTTCAAAGCAGTCTTTATCTGTACGTCCAGTTTCGGTCCATAGAACGCCGCTTCACCTTCTGCCTCGTAATAAGGTAATCCGAGTTCCTCAACGACTTCCTTTAACATGCGTTGCGACATTTCCCACATTTCATCATTTTGAAAATATTTTTC
>JBILCE010000201.1:0-2778 GCA_044353305.1 Paenibacillus sp. | reverse complement strand
AGAAATTTTTGCTCATTTAACGGTCGAAGAAAATTTATTATTAGGGCTGGAGGCTACAGGGACTGGAAAAAACCGAGTAAAGACGATTCCAGACGATATTTATGATTTATTCCCCGTACTACGCACCATGTTAAAGCGGCGTGGCGGAGATCTAAGCGGCGGTCAACAACAACAACTTGCCATTGCAAGAGTACTGGCATCTCGTCCAAAAGTATTACTTCTTGACGAACCGATGGAGGGCATCCAACCTTCTATTGTTCAGGAAATTGAAGACATTCTTGAAAAATTGAAAGCAACTCGCTCCATGGGGATACTGTTAGTCGAACAGGCCCTATCGTTCGCCTCCAGCATTGCTGATTATGTTTATGTACTCGACCGTGGGCAAGTTGTAGCCGAAGGGGACCGAACCACACTAGACGCTGAAGCAATTAAGCGCCATTTACTCGTTTAATATTTCTGTATCTGAATGTTTCGGTTTGTAACGCATCGCCCTCCTCCTCAATAGACTATATGGAAACGATAGCCTATTGAGGAGGACGCGAATATGATCAACAATCCGTATAATCGAGGGGTAACCCAACCAGTGGGATACACACCCACCACCACACAGGGTACCT
Source organism: Paenibacillus sp. (assembly GCA_044353305.1). Lineage (GTDB taxonomy): Bacteria > Bacillota > Bacilli > Paenibacillales > NBRC-103111 > JBILCE01. The sequence continues at coordinate 2,161 of JBILCE010000201.1, read as the reverse complement.
TTCCTCCACCCAGCAACTACTATCCGCCAACCCCTGTAACACCTGGCACAACAGCCCAATTGCCGATTGAAGAATCCTACATCGAGAACATTTTGCGCTTAAATCTCGGTAAAATCGCAACAATATATATGACTTACGAAAACAACAGCGAATGGAACGCAAAAGTTTTCCGCGGTCGCTTGGAAGCGGCGGGCCGTGACCATATCATCATCAGTGATCCGCAAACTGGTATGCGCTATTTGTTGCTAATGGTCAACCTTGACTACATTACATTCGATCAACCGCTTAATTACTACTATCCATTCTCAGGTGGCTCTATTGGCGGCCAAGCGCCAATGCCAACAACCCCAAGCATGCCCAAATAACTTCTGTTCAACAAAATGACACCCTGTATCGCCCTTCCGTAAGGGGACGCACAGGGTGTCTGCATTCTTATTTCAAGTATAATCGTGCTGTTTCTTCCCAAAACTCCCCTTTTGCGAGTCCGAACAAGCCAATCTCATCAGCAGGTAAATCGACATTAGGTGCATTCACGAGATTCACCTGTGGCTCCGGACAGAAGAAACCTTCGATTGCAAAATGATTCCAAATCATCCACTGCTTATAAGAGGTGCCAACGTCATAAACAAGAGTCACGCCTCGACGGGTGTCCGTTAACTCCATTCGATTACGACCATTTTGCGGAAGCACGGTGTAGTGGTTATCAAGTGCCTCGAAAAACGGATAAATACCGTCGTCGCGAAGTTGCTCCTCTCCGACCGTTAATGGAATATGCTTACCGGTCGGGAGCATCCGTTCATTCAGTTCCCAGCGCTTGCCGATGGTTAATTTTACTTTGTAATCTTGTGCAGCACTTCCTGGGGCAAAGGGGGCATTTATTGCTGTGTGGAAGGCATACAAGCATGGAAGCAGTTCTTCCCCATCGTTACGAATCGTCAAATGCTGGGACAATCCATCAGCACTAAGGGAATATCGCAACCGAACCGTAAACGAGTGTGGAAAATGTTTATAAACCGGATGATTTTCATCGATCTGTATCGAAACCGTCACATGGCTCTCGAGGTCCGAGTGTCCGAAATCATCAACTGTCCAAACCGCTTTATGAAGAAATCCGTGCAAATGATTGCCGGTGCTCGGTTCATTAATTGGGAATTGATACGTGCGACCTAACCAACGAAATTTGCCATCCTCATATCGATTTGGCGGGAACAAAAAGGGTATACCGTGAATTACGGGACTTTCCTTAAAGGTAGTCATTTCTTCCTCTGTCGGTTCGTGAAGCAGCTGGTATCCATTCTCTACATCGCGGAAGGCGATCAGATTACCTCCGATATCGGGCAACAACGCCGCCTCATATTGTCCAAATCGGATCCAAATGGCCTTTTCTCCCTGATACGTTCCTGCAAAAGCGTCACATTTACTCATCTTATCGCTCCTTAATCGTGAATTTTAAATGCAAAATGATGATATGATAATGAAGAAAAGAACTAATTCTGTTCGTTTGGAGGAAATCCCTTGGATAGTGGTACACATCTCGTAATCGGCCTAGGACTTGCCGGTCTTGCATCGATTGATCCAATTGTCACCGCGGATTCAACAACCGCAGCTGCGGTTATGATTGGAACCGTAATTGGTTCGCAGGCTCCTGACGCAGATGGATTGCTCCGTTTCTGGGGTAACGCGATCTATATCAAAAATCATCGTGGTAAATCACATTCGATACCTGCCATCCTACTTTGGACGCTGGGAATTACTGCTGCATTGTCACTCCTATTCGGACCACTACCGTTGTTACACGTTGCCCTCTGGACACTACTCGCCGTAAGCTTTCACGTTTTCACGGACCTTTTTAACACTTACGGTACGCAGGCTATGTGGCCAAAGAATAAGCGTTGGATCGCGTGGAACATCATCCCAATCTTCGATCCTTTCTTATTCATTATCCACGTCGTGGCGATTTTGCTCTGGGTGACGCATGCGATAGTCCCTCAGATCCTCTTTCCTACCCTATATGGGATCGTGATCGTCTATTATGTATGGCGGACAATCGAACATCATTTACTGGAACGAGGATTGGTCAAACAAGATTTGTTTCACGAAGAAGGCGATCGCTATTGGCTTATCCCCACAATTAATATGACAACTTGGCATGTAATCAAAC
>JBILCE010000200.1:0-2784 GCA_044353305.1 Paenibacillus sp. | reverse complement strand
GACGGAGGAAAGTCCGAGGCTCCGCGCCCAGTTACAGGCAATCGGACTAACGGTATATCCAAGCGATGTCAATTTCTTCTTGCTACAATTCCCGGATGGCATCCATGTGCAAGATGTGCAGACGGCGATGGGGCGGCGTGGTGTACTGATCCGCGATGCCTCACGATTTGATGGGCTAGACAATCGGCATTGCCGTGTCGCGATTCGCACCGAACAGGAGAATGATCTGCTTGTTCGGGCGTTAAGGGACACCCTAGATAGGTAGCAGAATGATTCCTCTCTATTATCCCAGATTGTCAAAGCTCGCGTGCTCATGCTGCAAGAAAACGCTTCTAATTGTGCGAAAACATTTGGATATGACCGGAATCTATGAGATGATTAACTTAAAACCAAGACGAACGGAGGAGTCAAACGGATGAAAATTTATACTCGAACGGGAGACAGTGGTAAGACAAGCGTAATAGGTGGTCGCGTTGATAAGGATGATGAACGCGTTGAGGCATATGGAACAGTGGATGAATTAAACTGTTTTGTTGGACAGGCAATAGCCCTGTTGGACCCAACTGTCTTCGCAGACTTGCGTGCCGATCTGTTGCAAATTCAGCATGAATTGTTTGACTGTGGGCATGACTTGGCAATTCTTGTGAAAGAAAATCGTGACTATAAAGTGACGGCTGAGATGCCAGGACAGCTTGAAGCTTGGATTGATAAATACGATGCGGAAACACCAGATCTTACAAGGTTTATTCTGCCTGGCGGGACAACTGCTTCTGCTGTGCTTCATGTTTGCCGAACCGTCTGCCGCCGTGCCGAACGCCGTGTGGTGACTCTTGCAAAGACGCAGGAGATTAATGAACATGTTCGCAAATATTTAAACCGTTTGTCCGATCTTTTCTTCACGGTTGCTCGCAATGCGAACTTCCGGGAGGGTGTTGCGGACGTCGAATACATCCGCAGTGCCGAGGTGTTTCGTCGAACGTGAATGCTTACTATGAACCCATGCGCTATACCGTTACGGCCGAAGAGGATGGGCACCAGCTAAAGACCATTTTGAAGACAAGATTTCAGTTGTCACGCAAGTTATTGTCCAAGTTGAAGCTAACGGAAGCGGGTATTTCGATTAACGGTAACCGTGTATATATTAGTGAACGTGTGCATACGGGCGATCTGGTCGAAATTCGCATGCAGCAAGAAGAGTCGGAGGATATTCTCCCTCAAGAGATGCCGCTGTCGATTATTTACGAGGATGATCATTTGCTAATCGTTAATAAGCCAGCAGGTGTGATCGTCCATCCGACACATGGCCATTACACGGGCACGTTGGCGAATGGTGTGGTTCACTACTGGCGAGAGCGTGGCGAGAAGTGTCGGTTCCGTCCCATTCATCGACTTGATCAGGACACATCCGGGGTACTTGCAATTGCCAAAAATCCTTATGCTCATCAGAACGTCTCGGAGCAGATGAAAGAGAATCGGGTGCTGAAGGAGTATTTAGCCTTCGTGTACGGACAACCCCAGGATGATGTTGGGACCGTTGATGCACCTATTGATCGGGACCCCGAGCATCCCCATGTTCGAATCGTGATCCCAAGTGGCTATCGTTCGGTGACCCATTTCGAGGTAGTCACCCGCTACGCCGGTGCCGCATTGGTGAAGCTTCGCCTCGAAACCGGTCGGACCCATCAGATTCGGGTGCATATGAAACATATCGGCCATCCGCTTGTTGGTGATACGCTTTACGCGCCGGAACGATGGCATGCAGATTGGCCTGAATTACAGATGCCCCGGCAAGCCTTACATGCGGTTCGACTTGGTTTTCAGCATCCGAGCACCCGCCAGCCCGTTCTTTTCGAAGCGCCTCTTCCAGACGATTTGCAATCAATTCTTGAGAGGGTTCGACCATCCGGAACTCCTTGACAATTGGGGTGGGAAGTTCCAAAATGAATACAACAGCCGAGCGATTCGGAAGGCATTCAAAGGGGTAAATGGCGATGAATTTGACGATGTACGGCTATTCCAAATGTGGAACATGTCGCAACGCACTGAAATGGCTTCAGGCCAACGGGCATCAGGTGACAATGCACGATTTATTCGAGCATGCACCATCAGCTGAGGTCGTGCGTGAATGGTTGGCAAAGAGTGGACTCGAAATCGAGAAATTATTCAACACATCGGGTGAATTATATAAAGAATTGAATCTGAAAGACCGAGTCAAGGCTATGACAGTAGAGGAAAAAGTGGAATTGCTTGCCAGTCATGGTCGACTCGTAAAAAGACCTATCGTTACTGACGGTAACCGGGTGGCCGTAGGCTTTAAGGCAGAGTTGTTCGCACAAGCCTGGGGCCTATGATTCCACAACAAAAGCTCCCACGCAAACGCGGCCCCTGGTGGTTGTTCGGCGCAGTCGGTGGTTTTGTGCTTGCACAATTTAAAGCAATCTTGCCGTTGCTCGGACTTGGTACCTTTGGGGGTGCTGTGCTGAGCATGTTTGTGTCGATTGGCGCCTATGCAATTGTGGCACCACTTCAGCTTGCGATTGGTATTGTCGCTCTTGTGCTTGTACATGAAATTGGTCACGTGCTTGCTGCCCGTCGTAAAGGTCTTCCCACAAGTGCGCCAGTATTCATCCCATTCATTGGAGCACTCGTAAACATGAGACGGCATCCTCGTGACGCCGCAACCGAGGCTTACATAGCGCTTGGCGGTCCGATTATCGGTACGCTTGGAGCGCTTGTTGTGCTTGGAGGGGGTTTACTTTGGACCAGTCCCCTTCTCGTTGCAAC
>JBILCE010000022.1:0-8609 GCA_044353305.1 Paenibacillus sp. | reverse complement strand
CAGCGTCGCCGATTTTATCTATGTCTGCGACATGAGCTAGACCGACGACGCGGCGGATCATTTTGCAACCGGCATACCCGATCGTATCTTGCAACAAACGCTTCATATAAAGTTCCCGATAGCCAGGCGATTTCGCTATCCGATCGACTAAATGTGCATCCCACAGCTTACTGAACTCGTCGACAAACCGACTCCACACACACTCCACCGTCTCAAGTAACCACGCCCGATAATTCGCGCGCTTTGCATCATCAGAAATCCAGCCTTCTTGGCCCGCGTAATTTAATAAGAGGTTCGCTATGACTGCGCCAATATCAAAGCCCATAGGACCGTAATATGCAAATTCCGGATCAATCACCTTGGTCGAATCTGATTTTATAAAAATACTCCCTGTGTGCAAATCCCCATGCAATAATGCTTGCGCCTGTGTCAAAAACTTCTCGCGCAAAAGCGCCACTTCTAAATGAAGCGCCTGGTCAGCCCAAATGTTTCCTACCGCATCACGTATCGCTGGGTCGAAATTGTTTGTATCTGCATCGGTATATGGGTGGTCAAAAATCAAGTCTTCCGTAATTTTACACAATTCAGGGTTAATGAAACGACTTTGCTGCACTTTCTTTTCCTGTTGATTCATCCCAAGATCAGACGTAAAAAACAATGTATGCGCTAGAAAATGACCAATATGCCCGGCAAACAGTGGATAGCGATTACCTTCAATTAAGCCACGGCGCATGATGACATGATCGCTTAGATCTTCCATGACCGTTAACGCAAGTTCTGCATCGTATTTGTACACCTGCGGCACCAAGCTAGGGCACAGCTTCGCTTCAATCTGTAACGATTCGCTTTCGATGCGTGCGCGATCGAGCGTTAGTGGCCAAGATTCACCCACAACTTTTGCATAGGGCAAAGCTTGTTTCATAATAATACTTTTACCGCTCGTAAGGTCTGTAATTTGAAACACGAGGTTCAAATTTCCATCCCCGATCTCACGTGAGGATAGCTCCGCATTTGACGGAAACACATGCAACTTCCGAGCATAATCAATAGCTTCTGGTTCAGTCAATGGATGATAATTCGCATATGACATTGTAAAAAAGCCTCCACTCCAAAAAATATGATTCACCGCGGTTTCGCAGTGGGTGATTATCGAAAAGTCTAGAACTAGTATATCGAAATCCCGGCTTTGTGCAAAGAACTAAGCGTCATGAGCTTACTTTTTTTGTGTCTTCATTCCGGTTACAATAACAACACAGAAAACTGTTTGTGACAGGGAGGAAAGATAGATGTCTCAGCAAAAACCAGTAGCGCTCAAGGAGTGGGCGGTTGCGGTACAAGCATTAGAAGAAGGCAAACAAATAATCATTTTGCGTAAAGGCGGAATTGCAGAAGAGACAGCTGATTTCGAGCTGGAGAGCGAATCTTTTTATTTTTTTCCAACGTATGAGCACCAGAAAAAATCATTGGTCAAAGAAGCCTTTCATTCCGATGTCGACCGGACCATGGAGGTCTGGCAGTCGGAACGGCAAGAAGTAACCATCAGTTGCTACGCTAAGGCGGTGGTAAGTTTCCAGGTATCAGATCAGGGGGAACTTGATCGGTTGCGTCATTTGCACATTTGGACAGATACATTTGCAACAGAACGACTTCATTGGAAACGTCAAAAGCCTCTTCATGTCATCGTATTGCGTGCTTACAAGCTTCAGCCTGTAAAAGTCGTCCCTATACTTGCTGATTATGCGGGTTGTAAGTCATGGATTCGCCTGGAGACACCTCTTGTGTTTACGGAAGCGGACAAGCAGTCTGTGTTAACTGATGAGCAATTTGAAGCTAGGTTAAATGAAGTCAAATGTGCTTTGGGTAGGTAAGCATGAATTAGTGGAATGTACGAACGTAATTTGCTTTTCGGGCGATATTTTTATAAAATTGCTATTGAGAATCATTGAGAATCAGTTTAGAATGATTATTAAATAATATAAAATTTAATCCGATGGAGGTTTTACCACGATGACGAATGTAACTACCTTTTCGATAGACGGACTTCGTGCAAGTATTGAAGATAAGGAAATTTTAAAAGGATTCAATATTACGATTAACGGTGGCGAAGTTCATGCGGTGATGGGACCAAACGGTACGGGCAAAAGTACGCTCGCTTCCGCTATTATGGGGCATCCGAAATATGAAGTGACGGCGGGTAGCATTACGTTGAACGGTGAAGATGTATTAGAGATGGGCGTTGACGAGCGTGCGCGTGCAGGGCTGTTCTTAGCTATGCAATATCCAAGTGAGATTAGCGGAGTGACGAACGCAGACTTTTTACGAAGTGCGATTAATGCTCGACGCGGTGAAGGAAACGAGATCTCGCTTATTAAATTTATTCGTCAGATGGAAGGCAAGATGAAGCAACTGGAGATGAACACCGAGTTTGCCCATCGCTATCTGAACGAAGGCTTCTCCGGTGGGGAGAAGAAACGTAATGAAATTTTACAGATGATGCTACTTGAGCCGAAACTCATTATTCTTGATGAGATTGACTCCGGCCTTGATATCGACGCCTTGCGGATTGTAGCAGACGGTGTGAACGCGATGCGTAGCGAAGAGCGTGGTTTCTTGATCATTACCCACTACCAACGCTTGTTAAATCACATCAAACCAGACTTCGTGCATGTTATGATGCAAGGTCGCATAGTAAAGTCAGGCGGTCCAGAGCTCGCTGAGCGTCTCGAGAGCGAAGGCTATGATTGGATAAAAGAAGAGCTTGGTATTGTTGACGAAACCGTTGGTCAAGGTGTGTAAAAAGGGGAGGAAGGAGACGGTCACATGAGCATACAAACCATACTTCCTTTAGACGGTACTACCGTCACGGAGCTTTCCCGTCGCAATGGGGAGCCAGAGTGGATGACAACGCTTCGGGGGCAAGCGGTTGCGCTTGCTGGGCAACTGGAACTACCGGAGTTGGAGAAGACTAGATTAGACCGTTGGACATTAAGTTCGTACGGTACGTATAAAGCAGCTGCACCTATCGAAAGTGCACAAGAATTGCCTGAAGCCGCACAGTCATTGTTAGGTGAAGGCCTCGCAGGTGACTTAATTGTGCAGAGGAATTCAAGTGCCGTCTACCGGCATTTGTCGCCTGAGCTGGCTTCGAAAGGTGTTATTTTCACAGACCTGGCTACCGCTCTTGAGAAACATGCGAGTTTGATCCAGCCTTACTTTATGCAACTTATTAAGTCAGATGAAAATCGTCTCACGGCATTGCATGCAGCAATGTGGAATGGTGGCGTATTCTTATATGTGCCTCGGAATGTAACAGTAGATGTAGCTTTGCAGGGACTTTTCGTATCTGACGACGCTAGTGCAACGATTGCGCCACACGTGCTTATCGTCGCTGAAGCAAACAGCTCCGTTAGTTATGTAGAGAATTTGCTTTCGACTGGTCGTGAAGAACTTGTGGTGAACGGTGTGGTCGAAATTTTTGCTAAACCGGGTTCTCATGTTCGATTCGCGACGGTACACAATTTTGACACTGGTGTGACGGATATTAGCTATCGTCGTGCTGTTATTGAAAGTGATGCAAAAGTAGAATGGATCGTTGGCGAACTAAACAATGGTAATGGAGTTTCCGACACAACATCGCTGTTGAAAGGAAATGGCTCGGTGTCCGATATTAAGGCTATCTGTGTTGGAACGAGCGACCAAAAATTGAATCTAACGACGCGCAATGTGCATTTTGGCAAGGCATCTGAAAGCGATATGTTGACCCGTGCCGTTATGCGTGACGAGGCTACTGCCATAATCAACGGAGTGACAAAGATTGAGAAGGGTGCTACGGGGGCGAACGGTCAGCAAACGGAGAAAGTACTGATGCTTAGCCCGAAAGCACGTGGCGATGCAAATCCGATTCTGCTGATCGATGAGGATGATGTAAAGGCTGGCCATGCCGCCTCAGTAGGTCAGGTCAATCCAGACCAAATTTACTACATGATGTCCCGTGGTGTCACGAAGGAAGAGGCACAACGGCTTATCATATACGGATTCCTCGCTCCAATCGTCTCGGAGATTCCGATTTCCAAAGTGGAAGAGCAGCTTTCCCAGCTCGTCGAGAGGAAGTTGGGACAATGAATACGGCTGAAATCCGCAAACATTTCCCAATTCTAGAACAGGACATAAACGGTCATCGATTAGCGTACTTGGATAGCGCAGCGACCTCGCAGAAACCACAAATGGTTATTGAAGCGGTAAGGCGCTATTACGAATTCGATAACGCAAACGTCCACCGTGGCGTGCATACCCTTGGGTCGCGTGCAACTGATGCATATGAAGGTGCACGGGAGAAAGTTGCGAAATTCCTAAACGCACAGTCAACAGAGGAAATTATTTTCACACGGGGTACGACCACAGCCATTAACCTCGTAGCGAGCAGTTACGCACGTAGTGTTTGCCAAGAAGGCGATGAGATTGTGATTACACCGATGGAGCATCACAGCAATCTCATACCGTGGCAACAGGTGGCAAAAGCAACTGGAGCTACGCTGAAATATATTCCTTTACAGTCTGATGGTTCGATCAGTCTTGCTGATGTTGAAGCAACGATTACGAATCGGACGAAGATGGTCGCGGTGATGTACGTTTCCAACGTTCTTGGCGTCGTCAACCCAGTCAAGGAAATCGCTGCGATCGCACACCGATATGGGGCGAAGATGCTTATCGACGGTGCCCAAAGTACACCGCATATGAAAGTCGACATGCAGGATTTGGACTGTGATTTCTACGCTTTGTCAGGTCACAAAATGTGTGGTCCTACCGGAATCGGGGTACTGTATGGGAAGAAAGCGCTACTCGAGAAAATGGAGCCCATTGAATTTGGTGGTGAAATGATCGACTTTGTTGGTCTACAAGAGTCCACTTGGAAAGATCTCCCTTGGAGGTTTGAAGGGGGAACGCCGATTATCTCTGGCGCAGTCGGATTGGGTGCGGCGATTGATTTTCTCCAGGATGTCGGAATGGACGCAATCGATCATCATGGTAAGGCACTGACTGCATACGCTGTCGAGCGATTATCAAGCATTGAAGGCCTTACCATCTATGGGCCAAAGCAGAATCGAGCAGGTCTGGTTACATTTAATCTCGATGATGTGCATCCACACGATGTGGCCACAGTTTTAGATTCTGAGGGAATCGCGGTGCGTGCTGGTCACCATTGCTGCCAGCCGCTAATGCGTTGGTTGAATGTAACAGCTACAGCTCGCGCAAGTTTCTATCTATATAATACGGAGCAAGAAGTGGACCGCTTAGCGGCTTCTCTTCTGAAGACAAAGGAGTACTTCGGTCATGCAGTTGGATGATCTTTATCGCAGGGTGATTATGGATCACTACAAAAATCCACGCAATCGAGGCCAACTTGAGGATGGCGCCGTATCGATTGACCTGCATAATCCGACTTGTGGGGATCGTATATCGCTTCAGCTTCAATTGGATGGCGACATCGTGAAGAACGCAAAGTTTGTTGGTGAAGGTTGTTCGATCAGTATGTCGTCAGCATCCATGATGACGGACGCCGTGAAAGGCAAGAACCTGAACGAGGCACTTCAAATGGCAGAAGACTTTTCCAGTCTCATGAAAGGTCAATCGGTTGAGTTCGAGTATGAAGATATCGAAGCACTCTCAGGCGTAAATAAGTTTCCAGCACGGATTAAATGTGCGACACTTGCATGGAATGCACTTCGTAAAGGCGTGGAACAAGCGAATCAACCAAATTAATGGAGACAAGGGATGGTGACACAGATGGCTAAGAAAATGCCTGAGATGGAAGAGTACAAATATGGTTTTCGTGACGAGCATAATCCAGTTTTCCAGTCCGGTAAAGGATTGACTGCCAAAATTGTAAAGGAAATCTCCAAAATGAAGGGCGAGCCTGAATGGATGCTTGAATTTCGTTTGAAATCACTTGCACAATTCGAGAAAATGGAAATGCCACGTTGGGGCGGCAATATGGATGAGCTCGATTTTAACGAAATTCAGTACTATGTTAAGCCTTCCGAGAAGCAAGGCAAGACTTGGGAAGAAGTTCCAACTGAGATTAAGGAAACGTTCGACAAACTTGGCATCCCGGAAGCAGAGCAAAAGTTTCTAGCTGGTGTCTCGGCTCAGTATGAATCCGAGGTTGTTTACCACAGTATGCAAGAAGATCTAACGAAGCAGGGTGTTATTTTTACAGATACCGATACAGCCCTTCGGGAGCATCCGGAAATTTTCCGTGAGTACTTTGGTACAGTCGTCCCACCAGCTGACAATAAGTTTGCAGCATTAAACAGTGCAGTCTGGTCAGGAGGAAGTTTCATTTACGTGCCAAAAGGCGTAAAGTGCGAAATTCCACTCCAAGCTTACTTCCGGATTAACTCCGAGAATATGGGACAATTTGAGCGTACGCTTATTATTGCTGATGAGGACAGCTTCGTGCATTATGTAGAAGGTTGTACGGCGCCTGTCTATAGCACAAACTCCTTGCATAGTGCGGTTGTAGAAATTATCTGTAAAAAGAATGCACGTGTTCGCTACACTACAATTCAAAACTGGGCACCTAATATTTACAACCTCGTAACAAAGCGTGCCGTTGCTGAAGAAAATGCGACGATGGAATGGGTCGATGGAAACATTGGTTCCAAGCTGACGATGAAATATCCAGCAGTAGTGTTGAAAGGTCGCGGTGCTAAAGGTATGGTATTGTCGATTGCGGTTGCAGGACGTGGCCAACATCAGGATGCAGGAGCCAAAATGATCCATCTTGCGCCAGACACAACTTCGACGATTGTTTCCAAGTCGATCTCAAAGCATGGCGGCAAAGTGACCTATCGTGGACTTGCATCGTTCGGTCGGAACTCGCAAGGTTCCAAAGCCAACATCAAGTGTGATACCTTGATTATGGATAAAGAGTCTACTTCCGACACGATTCCATACAACGAAATTTTAAATGACAACATCACGCTTGAGCACGAAGCGACCGTTTCTAAAGTATCGGAAGATCAATTGTTCTATCTCATGAGCCGCGGGTTATCCGAGGCTGAAGCAACGCAAATGATCGTTATGGGCTTCATCGAGCCATTTACAAAAGAACTGCCAATGGAATATGCGGTTGAGATGAACCGTCTCATTAAGTTTGAGATGGAAGGTAGTATTGGGTAATTGACAACTTATCGTGTCCGTAGTGACTATCACGCTTGCGTGATTCGTCGCTCGGGCACTTTTTATTTAGCAGAAGAGTTGTCCCCACAATTCGCCAACCGTTGACATGCATAGTCTATGCCAAAAATCGGTCATCCTAACTGTACACTCTAATAGAAAAGGGGCAGTTGTGATGAAGGCATGGAGATATGCAACGATTGTTTGCTTGACCGCAAGTTTAATGGTCACATCGGTTGGCTGTATGAAAGGCAATTTTGGAGCAAAAGGTACTACACAAGATGGAAAGATTCTGCCTTTCGGCAATGGGATGAAAGGGCTTGGAGATGGCGTCGAGGTGTTGCCTGTCGTGACACAAAACGGTATCTCATATGTTGATGCGAGCCAGTTAGTGAACAAGTTGGATATGAAGTCGGACTGGGATGCAACTTCAGGTACGTTTTCGTTTGGTGATCAGGATGCCACGTACTCCATGAAAGTGGATAAGCTTGAGGCATTGATGGAGGGCGAGGATGTTCAACTAGCGGAGCCGCCGGTTCTCATAAACAATGTTGTCCATTTGCCAATTTCGGCATTAAACAGTTTACTAGCGGGGGAAATGACTTATCGTCTAGATGGGACTAGCCTACGCTTGCATCCAGATGGCAAACCTGACATTCACCTTCTACAAAATGAGGATTCCAATGTTCCCTTGTCCAACGATCTTGACTTCGCCGATGATCCGAACGATCCTTACAAAGATATCGTGATCAGCCAATCGCCAAATGTGAAGCCAAGTGCTGCGGATGCTGATGATTCGCAGACGGCTGAGCCAGTCATAGCACTTAGAGATATTGATATTCCAGCGTTGATGAGCAGGGCTCAGCAATACTTGGGTGTACCTTATAAGTTTGGTGCCAGTTCTTATGCGGCAACGGGGGCATTTGATTGCTCCTTATATACGCAGTATGTTTTCGGAAAATTTGGTATCCAACTTCCCCGCCTTGCCCGCCAGCAATCGCGTGTCGGTGTTCTGGTCAGTCGTAAGAATATTCGCGTAGGCGATCTGTTGTTTTTCTATATTCCCGGTCGATTTAAAACGAACACTATTGCCGGCCACGTCGGCATTTATGTGGGCAATGGAAAGATGATTAACGCCACAACGTCGCCGCAAAACGGAGTACAAATCTCTGATATCAATAAACCTTTCTGGAAAAGAACGTTCCTAAGTGCGAGACGCGTAGCCTATTAAAATAAACAAGGACACGGAGCATGTCATTCGGCAGCTCTCGTGTCCTTTTTGTAATTGCGTTGCTTACTATTATGTCATTACATGCCGATGTATCGGCTGTACAAGCTTTTAGCCACAGTCAGATCGGCTGTTCCTTGAACCATTACTCGGCCATCGGCGAACAAGATTAGCCTACGATCGTCGGGAAGATGAAGTTTAA